>JAKADJ010000334.1 GCA_021820645.1 Bacillota bacterium | reverse complement strand
CCAAGACATGGCATGGAGGCCAGGGCTTCGGCATAGTCCCTGTAATCCGCATGATTACTCCCTTCGATTAAATGCTGGACATCTCGCGACCGAGGGCTTATACTCTAGTCATGACAACAGTATCGCCTGACACAGCCTTTCCGCTTGCTGAAGTGACGGTACGACTTGTCACGCACCACGAAGTGGCGCGTTGGCAGGCATTGATGGCACAACATCATTACTTAGGGTTTCCCGGATTTGTGGGTGAGCGCCTGTATCACGTGGCCGAGTGGCAAGGACGTTGGCTAGCGTTGATCGGTTGGACGGCTGCGGCCTATCGGTGTCGAGCACGCGATAGCTGGATTGGGTGGACGGATGACCAACGGCGTCGCCGTTTGCGTTTTGTGGCAAACAATGCCCGATTTTTGATTTTGCCAGACGCTCACGTGCCCCATCTGGGTTCGCGCGTGTTAGGGTTGGCCTTGCGCCGTCTTAGTTGCGATTGGCAGGTCATCCATGGTCACCCAGTGGTGTTGACGGAAACCTTCATTGACCCGTCCCGCTTTCGCGGGACCGTCTACTGGGCCGCGAATTGGCAGGCCGTTGGCACGACCCGCGGATTTGGGCGCCATCATGGCACCTATCAGTGGCATGGTCAAATCAAACGGGTCGCAGTGCGCCCGTTGGTCCCGCGAGCACAGGCATGGCTCACCTCAGCTTGGGATGTGCCGGCGTTTATCTCAGGAGGTCCCTCTATTATGCTCTCCACCGAATCTCTCACGACTGGACGCCGTAGTTTGATGACCCGGCTGCAAGCGTTAGCGGATGTACGTAAACCCCGTGGGGTTCGCCATCCGTATGGCACGGTTTTGACCATTGCGTTGGCCGGCATTGCCGCCGGTTGCACAAGTTTGCTGGCGATCGGGGAGTGGGCCCGTGGGCTCACGCAAGAACAACTCGCGACCCTCCATGCAGCTCGGTTTAAAGGACGGTATATCCCGCCCAGCGAATCGGCCATTCGCCGGGCTTTGCAACGGAGCGATGCCGCAGCCTTGGATGACATTTTAGAACGTTGGATGGCAGAACAAGGAGTGCCCGCTGCCATCGCCTGCGATGGCAAGACCGTGCGGGGTTCCGGCAATGCCACCACCAAACCTCGCCACCTGGTTTCCGCCGTGGTCCATGGGACGACTCGAGTGATTGCGCAGACCGAGGTGGACCAAAAGTCAAATGAGATTCCGGCGATGTATACCATGCTCGATCCGTTGGACCTCACCGGCACGTTGATTACCGCCGATGCCATGCATACCCAACAAAAATTTGCGACCTACGTCGTCGAAAACAAACAGGCGGATTATCTCCTCATTGCCAAAGGCAATCAACCCACCTTGGAAGCAGACCTTCGGGCGCTCGCACCCGAGGATTTTTCCCCCTCCGGTCGACACGTTGGAAAAAGGTCACGGACGTCTCGAACATCGGCGCATCCGCAGTAGCACTGCCCTTAATAATTTCACGAAATTCCCCTACGTTCGCCAGGTGTTTTGGTTGGAGCGTAAAACAACCATCCTCAAAACGGGAGAGGTGCGCTGCGAAACCGTCGTGGGACTGAGTAGCCGTGACCCCGCCGCGTTCCCCGCAGAGGCATTGTTGGAGGCGATTCGCCTCCATTGGACGATCGAGAACAAGGGGCACTGGAGCCGGGATGTGACCTGGCGCGAGGACCATTCCCGCATTCGCACCGGCGCGGCCCCGCATGTCCTGGCCAGTTTACGTAATGCGGTATTAAGTTGGCTCGATCTCAAGAAGAAAACCCGGATTGCCAGTCAACTGCGCTCCTTCGCATGGGATCGTGATGCGGTAATTGCCTTCGTCACCGAACCCATCTAGCGCCGACACATCTCATAAGATCAGTACTCCTGTCCGGTAACCGGTCGCTCGCGACCGGTCTCGTGCCATGCCCACTCGCCCGATACTAAATGGCTTATCCCACACCGTCTTTGAGGGTAGCGCCAAAATATGGCGTCTCATTTGAATTTGCCCAATCTTCACAATTTAACTTTGCCGAAGACCTGGGGCTAGGATGTCCAGCCCTTGACCAAGTTTGGGGAAGGGCGTATGGTAATAAGCATTTGAAAAATCTAAGGGGGCATCAGATAATGGGTGGTTCTTATGTCTTTACAAGGCGAATCGTTACGAACAGGTGATCTTCTTCGCGTATTGACGCTACCGTTGATCGATGGCTATTTTTTAGCCATGGTGCTATCGGGCAGCCTGCGCCATTGGTCTGGTGCGGTTTTGATCGGGTTGGTTGCCTTTAGTGGGGCTGGTGTCTTTAGTACCGTGGCGCTTCTAAAAACCAAGCCGTCGCATAGTCTGACGATTATAAAGGCCTACGGACTCTTATTGCCCATTGCTTGGGGGGTAGGCATGCTCGCGTCCGCGTTTAAAACCATGGAATTTCACCACCAAAATATTTTTGCCAGTCTTATTTTGCTGAGTGCAGCTATGCAATATCTTCCTATCCCTCAATTACGTCGGATTCGCCACAAATATTCTCCGGCCACCATTATGGGCGTGCTATTAGGCGCCATGCTAATTGATGGAATTCGTACAGGTAATTTTTTTCACATGCACGTGATTTTTTCAAGCGCAGTTTGGGCCTCTACGAGCGTGGCGGTTTTAGTGGGAATGCTCATGACGCTACTGTTCACCGGGCTTGGCAATTTGTTGCATATTGCCTGGGATGAACCAGTGACCCGAACAGGATTTGGAATTATCGGCAGTGCCATATTAATTTTGGTGGCGATTAAAATGCTAGGGTTTTCGGTGGCCGACTCACGCATCTTGTGGACGGAAGCCCTTTTGCTAGTGCTAGGATTGGCCATGGGTGTCGTCAGACGGCGTCCGGCCGAAAGTGCATGATTGGCCCGCCAGGTCGATAGCTATCCTGGCGGGCACTGCATTACAAAGCATCTTCTGCCAAGGTCAGCGGAACGAGTGGGCCTTGACACCGTGGGCACGATCCGGTATGACCCTCGCATTCTGGACACCACGTCATCTGACAATCGCGGCATAATAAAATCTCGATCATTTGCTCAGTCACACGGGTGGTTGTGACCGTGCGCGACTTAGGACTTCTGAAGTCGTCAAGCAATGCTGGTGGTCGCTGCAAGTTTCCGTTCATGGTTACACTCCCTCGCTTATGGCTTACCTTCGGTCTGCTCCTACGATAGGCAGGTTAGACGAAAAGTCCTATGATTTTAGGGCGAGATATCCGGGTCCGGCAATGAACCGTGACGTGTGCACGGTGAAACGTCTTGTAGCAGGCAAAAGGAATGTCATGGGCTGGTCACGGAAGTTTTTTGTAAGTTGAGACATTAAATTTGTGCAACTGGCGATAAATAAAGGGAATTGGGCGGTCACACCACAAGGAATCGAATGGATTGACGCCGGCACTGGCATTCGTTATAATATGGTGTCGTCTGGGCCGTTGTAGAGTGACTGATTGCGCCCGTAGCTCAGGGGATAGAGCAGAGGTTTCCTAAACCTTGTGTCGGTGGTTCGAGTCCTCCCGGGCGCACCATTTAT
>JAKADJ010000333.1 GCA_021820645.1 Bacillota bacterium | reverse complement strand
TAAAAGAAATTTCTGTCGCCCTTCTGATCCTGATCGTTTTTGCACTTTTTCTATTTCGAACGAAAGGGCTGATCCCTTTCGACAATGACGGACATTGTGATCCGTGGACATATTATGGTTATTTTTTCTTAGGAGACCAGCATGCGGCGATCGGACCGAGCCGCGTTGACTACCGATTGCCCACTATTTTTCTAGGATTTTTTCTAGGAAAATTCTTTCATACAATAAAGTTCGATTATCTGAATTTCCTAATCCTCTACATCGGATCATCAATGGGAGTCTACCTCTCAGCACGGTTATTGTTTAGGCGTGAGGCGGCGTTTATCAGCATGATTTTTTTCGCCACTAGCGGAATCATGATCGGAACCCTTTCAACAACTTATACAGGTCCTTCAATTCTTTTATCTATCTTGGCCATCGCTTTTGCTATCGCCTCCTCGACCATAGACTAGATTTTTCGCATGAGAACCCCCTGGAGGGCTAGCAGTCCTATCATCTTGGTGCTGAGCCAGATCAGGGGAAACCAGATGTTTCAAGTGGGGTAACGTGGGATTCCCGCCATCCTGTTTGACCCGATGCCACGGAGTATAGGGAGATGGGGCCGTGGTCTGGAATAAATAATCCAGGGCGTTGATGGCGCCCAGATCCAGTAAGGCGCCCCACTGAAATAAATTTATCGCCTGCAAAGGAATCGACATGATCCGTGTGGAATGTCTTCCCAAGAAGATATGGGGAGGGCAATGCACATGTATACTGGCGACATCGAAGAACAAATCCGTCAGAAGTTTCAGCGCTTACGTCCCTTTGCCGATGAAAAGATGCGCCGTCTGATGGCCGCGAGTGAGGCCATGGTCATCGGGTATGGGGGGATTGCGATGGTGTCGCGCGCCTCGGGATTATCGCAACCTACGATTCGGGTGGGCATGGCGGAATTAGCCGATCCCCACCTGGTGGTGCGAGACCGTGTGCGCCACTTGGGCGGCGGACGCAAGAGCATGCGGACGAGCGACCCGACGATCTTAGAGGACTTGGATCGCCTGATTTCCCCCGCGACGCGGGGGGATCCGGAGAACCCCCTGCGGTGGACCTCCAAGAGCACCACCAAATTGGCGGCCGAACTACAGAACCTCGGCCACCAGGTGAGCCCCAACACCGTCGCCCGGCTTTTACGCGACCAAGGCTATAGCCTTCAGAGTGTCCGGAAAGTCCATGAAGGGGCGGGCGACCATCAGGACCGCGATGCCCAATTTCAATGGATTCATGACCACACCCAGGAATTTCAAGCAGCCGGTCAACCCGTCATTTCCGTCGACACCAAGAAAAAGGAGCTCGTCGGCAATTTTCGTAACGGCGGACGGGAAAGGCAAGAAGCCGGCGCTCCACCGGAGGTGAACGTCTATGATTTTCCTGACCGCGCCGAAGGCAAAGCGAGTCCCTATGGCATCTATGATGTCACCACGCACGAAGGGTTTGTCAATGTCGGGATCAGTCATGATACCGCGGAATTTGCCTTGATGAGTGTCCGACGGTGGTGGGACCTCATGGGTCAGCAGCGGTACCCAGCCGCCACCGCGTTGTATCTCACCGCCGACGGCGGTGGGAGTAATGGTCATCGCGTCAAACTCTTTAAAGCGGAATTGCAGGCGTTTGCCGATGAGACCGGTCTGACCGTCCACGTGAGCCACTTTCCCCCCGGCACGAGTAAGTGGAATGCGATTGAATGTAGAGCTCTACATTCGATGGCTTATGTGGACCTGTAGGTTATGTAGAGAAGCGACCACTTCCTGTTGTAACACGTCCTTGAAATTAACGTTCACTTCCCATAATACCTCACCGTAGAGGGGGGCCCTCGGGCCTACTATTCTTCGGGAGGTTTATCATGGTAACCATGCCTGTCACTGATCTGGTAACCGGTGTCTTAGGTGAACTCGAACGCATGCAATATTCGGAGTTGAGTCGGACCCGATACCGCCAATTCTATCGGCGCGTATTAACCTATGCGAGCGAACACCATATTGCCGCATATTCGGAAGACGTCGGGCGCAAGTTCTTGGATGCGTGCTATGGAGTGGATTGGCTAGACTTGCCCCATCCCGTTCCGCAAAAGCTGTACGTCCCATTACGAGGAATCGCCATGTTGGGAGACATGCAGTTGCATGGAATGATTTTCCGAAGGCATTCGCGCCGCCCAGGCAACAGCCAATCGGGCGAAATCCAGGAAAAACTGAGGGCATTTGCGACCGATTGTGAGCGCCGCGGGTACTCATCCCGAGCTTGGCGCACCCGTCGCGGACGTCTCCAACTCTTTAGTGATTACTTGGCCGCTCATCAACGAGATCTCAAAACGGTCACGGCTGGCGAACTGTCTGCCTTCGTGGCGACCTTGTTATCCTACCATCCCCAAACCGTAGGGGGAATTGTGAGTACCCTGCGCATGTTTTTGCAATTCTTACACACGACAGGCTACCATTTCGAGGATCTTAGCACTAAGTTACCCCGCTTGCCCTCGGCCGGTCGCTATCAACGTATTCCGAGCGTGTGGCCTACCGATGCCATCCCTCGCATGCTAGCCGCGGTTGACCGCGGCAATCCCATTGGCAGACGTGATTATGCGATTTTATTACTCGCCGCCCGGCTGGGGATGCGGGTGGGAGATATCAAGGCATTGACCATCTCTGCTTTCCATTGGGACACTCGTACCATAAGCTGGATCCAACAAAAAACGGGGCGTGCCATGGAATATCCCTTGCTCGATGACGTAGGATGGGCCATCATCGATTACCTACGCCATGGGCGTCCATCCACCCCTTCGGCCGTGTTGTTTGTGCGCCATATAGCCCCGTTTGAACCGTTTGGCCCTGATCAAAATCTTTACCACATCATTACCAAGTACACGCGGATGGCGGGTATTGCCGTATCGGACGGTCATCGGGGGCTCCACACGCTTCGCCACACGGTTGCTCGCACGTTGCTCGAACACAGCATTCCACTCCCTCAGATTGCGAACATTCTGGGCCACGCAAGTGTGCAATCGACCCACGCTTACCTCGCCATAGACATGGCCGGTCTCCAACGTTGTGCCCTAAACCCTGAGGAGGTGTTTTCTAGTGGCCACGACTAACGATTCTCCCCCCTTTGTAGGTCCCCTCGCCGTGATTTTGACCGCGTGGATCGCGGAGCAGCAAGCGATGGGGTACCACTATACACGGCAAATTCACGACCTCCGTCGTTTTGATCAATGGTCGTCCACGATTGGGCACTGTACACAAACCCTACCCCAGTTTTTGGCAGAACAGTGGACGGCTAGACGCCCACACGAAGGAGAGGCGACGCGTCAGCGCCGCGTAACTCTGTTGCGCGGGCTAGCTCAATACATGCGACGCCAAGGGATCCCGGCTTGGATTCCCGCGCCTCAGGCCGCCACGCCCCACTATCTCCCGCATATTTTCACACGAGCGGAGTTAGCACAACTCTTCAGGGCCATCGACGCCTGCCCTCCTGACTCTCGGTCGCCCTATCGCCACCGGGTCTTCCCGATGCTATTTCGCGTCTTATACGGGACAGGGGTACGGATTTC
>JAKADJ010000332.1 GCA_021820645.1 Bacillota bacterium | reverse complement strand
AAATGCCTGATCTCAATGCCACGACGCTTGAGGCAGCGATGAAAATGATCGAAGGCACCGCACGCAGCATGGGAGTCGAGATCGCCGAATAAAGCTTGGTGGGAGGCCTATGCCGACAGAACCACGAGGAGGTTTTTAGATTGTTTCGGGGAAAAACGTATCGTGATGTAGTAAAGAAGATGGAGGTCGGGAAACTTTACGAACCTCTTGAAGCGATGAATCTGGCCAAAGAGCTGGCTCGGGCCAAATTTGTGGAAACCGTAGAAGTCGCTATTCGTCTTGGCGTGGATCCTCGGCACTCAGACCAAGTGGTGCGAGGTGCCGTGGTGTTGCCGCATGGAACCGGGAAAGTTTCCCGCGTGGCGGTTTTTGCTAAAGGGGATAAGGCCAAGGAAGCGGAGGAAGCCGGGGCAGATTTTGTCGGAGGCGAGGAACTAGCCGAGCGAGTTCAACAGGGCTGGACCGACTTTGATGTGGCCGTGGCCACCCCGGATATGATGGCTTTGGTAGGACGACTGGGTAAAATCCTAGGTCCCCGGGGTCTCATGCCGAACCCGAAGACGGGAACCGTAACCTTTGACGTGAAGAATGCCTTAGCGGAGATCAAAGCCGGTAAGATTGAATTTCGCACCGAAAAGGCCGGGATCATCCATGCCCCGATTGGGAAAGTTAACTTCACAGCCGAAGCCTTGGCCGAGAATCTCTCGGTATTAGTGGATGCTTTAGTGAAGGCCAAGCCTAGCGGACAAAAAGGGACCTATGTCCAGACCGTGACGGTATCCACCACGATGGGCCCGGGAATCCGGATTAATCCGACTGCGGCGCAAAAAGTGATTGTGGCCTAAACTTCGAACTAAAAGCCCCGCCAAGGCGGGGCTTTTTCTTAAGACTGGAACCTCTGCCCTTGGTCCTCTCACGTAGTCCTCAGGACTCGACGCGCACCTCGGCCAGGACCTCCACGATCCATGTTGGCTATGGACGTACCATTGATGTGGACTGGGTTTTCGTAAAGAAGCGCGACGGTCTTATCACCTTGGACCCGGGGCGCTTTCGCTATGCCTGGTATGGCTTAAACTCGGAAGACGTCGGCTATCTAAAGCGAATGGACCGGTTTGACGAGACCCGTTTTCGGTGAATCGATGCACGATAATGGTCTCGGTGTGTCGGGATCGCCACGCAATAATTAGGGACCCCGAATGGCGCATAAAGTAGGGGAGCGCAGGACTGAATCAGGGTGTTCGGCAGGTACCATTAGACGTACTAGCAGTAATCACCAAAGTTGTCCATCCTGTTCATAGGGTCCGATCGAGTTTGGCTGGTGACGTAGTAACCTCCATGGATTAAGGGTTCCAGGGATATTTTTGTTTAGACACCCGTGGTCGCGCGGACCCGTAAGTTCCTTTCCTACTGCTGTTTTTGGATCTTCATTCACTTTAGTTTTTTCGGCCCGAAAAAATTCGCATATTTGGGGAGGGATCTGAATAAGATGCCACAGGGCTATATGCCCTCCTGCCGAGGTACCCCTGCAGGAACTCTTATAGGGGAGGTATCGTGTATGTTAGGTCGGGCGTTAGGAGGCATCTTTGCCGTGGGTTTGTTAGTGATAGCCGGCCTTTCAGATCATCACCATCATTTGTGGCTCGGGGCCACATTGGCTACTATCGGCATTTTGGGTCTAGTCCTCATTAGTGACAACCCCCTGGATGCCGAGTGACGCGATGATGGATGGTACAATAGGGTGCAATCGCGTCAGTTAGTAACCAGGGGAGGGGCCAAAAACTTTATGGCAGTAGACGTCATCGTGATGATGGGGGGGCCTTCGACCGAGCATGAGGTCTCTTTGGCCAGTGGGCGGATGGTTTATGATGCATTGGCGTCCCAACCCCAGTACCGGGTGAGTGCCCTGGTGATTGATCGCCACGGGCGCTGGATGATTGAATCTAATCCACAAGCGATTTCACCGCAACCGTCCCAACAAGAAGCGTCTTTGATTTCACGAAAAGATAGTATTGCCGGTCTCCGGTTGCTCGAACACACCCAGGTCGCGTTTATTGCCTTTCACGGAGCCTTCGGTGAGGACGGCACCCTACAAGGGCTGCTCGAGACTTTGGGCGTGCCTTACACGGGGAGCGGCCCTTTGGCCTCGGCGTTAGCTATGAATAAGGCGAAGGCCAAAGAACTCTTCCGATATCACCAGATCCCGGTGCCCCCGGAGGTGCTGTTGACCCATCGCATGTTGTCCCATGATAGCGATTATGCCATAGCGATGGTGGAAGCTGAGTTGGCGTATCCATTGGTGGTGAAGCCAAACTTGGGCGGCTCCAGCGTGGGTGTGGTCATGGTAGCGGATCGAGACCAATTGGAAGACGCACTGGGGTCTACTTTAAGGCTCGGCGTCGATGTCTTGGTGGAACCCAAATTGGCGGGCCGCGAGGTTACGTGTGCGGTTTTAGAAGAATTTGATGGATCCCTGCGTGCTTTACCGGTGATTGAGATTGTGCCCCACGCCGGGACCTTTTTCGATTTCACGTCCAAGTATGCGGACGGTGGATCCGACGAAATTTGCCCTGCTAATCTCTCCTCAGTCGACACCGAGGCGATTCAGCGCTATGCGGTCTTAGCGCATCGGGCTTTGGGTTGCGAGGGATTTTCTCGCACCGACATGTTTTTAACCGAAGGTGGGCCTATGGTCCTCGAACTGAACACGATCCCCGGGATGACTCCTAACTCCCTCTTGCCGAAAGCGGCCAAGGCGGCAGGAATCCCCTTTGAAGCCCTAATGGACCATATGGCGCAACTGGCCTTACGCCGACGGACTCGGTAATCTCGCAACCATTCGGGGCGGGCCCCCCGACGCGTAGCTCCCGTCCTTGACGGAGATCTGCCCCGTGTGGTATGGTCATCCTCGTAGCCCAAGACGATGGGTGCCACGCGTTGGCTTAATGTCCCATCCAGGTAGAAATTTGGAATGGATTTGATGCCATTTCCTCTCCCTGTCTTCGGGTTGAGGGTATTTTTTTTGAGGAGGTGAACCAATGCCAACACCCCAAAAGGCGGCAGTAATTGAACAGACGCGTCAAAGCCTAGAAAATGCGCAAGGCGTGGTGCTTGCAGACTACCGCGGGATTACCGTGCAACAATTTGGCAAATTACGCGCTCAACTGCGTAAGAGCGGCGTGACCCTTACGGTCATCAAAAACACCTTGATTCAGCGAGCAGCCAACGAAGCAGGCATCGAGGGCCTTGACCCTTATCTGAAAGGTCCCACTGCGGTGGCGGTGTCGTATGACGACCCCGTGGCACCCGCTAAAATGATGTCCTTAGCAGCGCGCGAACTGCGCAAGATTGAAATCAAGGCGGGGATCTTGGGGAAACAAGCCATCGACGCCCGCAGCGTGCGTGAGCTTTCGGACTTACCGAGCCGGGAAGTGCTGCTCAGTAAAGTGGTGGCAACCTTCAATGCGCCAATTCAACAGCTGGCATGGGTACTTAATGCTCCGTTAGGCAACCTGGCGCGGGTCTTGGATCAGGTACGCATCCAAAAGGAACAAGAGAATCCGGCGTAAGGCGGGACATC
>JAKADJ010000015.1 GCA_021820645.1 Bacillota bacterium | reverse complement strand
GATCTACAAAAATGGGCCCCCATCGTTAATTCTTCCGTAGAGAGGTTTCTCGTTTCTCGAATGGAATTCCGCCCACACAACAGGGACTCCCGCCATGCCGCGAAACCGGAATCACCTGCCCCCAGTTGTTAAGTCGTTCCTCAGTTCCCCTTCTGAAGCCCGAGCCGCCGTGTTTCGAGCCCTACAGCGGTCCGACCGATCCAGGATCGAGCAATGGAAACCCGAGCCGCGTGCAAAATTCTCGGAGAAATCGTTCTCTATCGACGCTTTGACACACTAAGACATTCGGATCGTTCCGAATCCACGACCGACGGTCCACAACCGTCATTCCCCGCGTCATGGTACCCCCTAACTCAATGTCCACCGGATAGCCTACGAGCTCACAGAGGGATGGATCTTCCGCCACCGCTACGGCTAATGGATCATGTAAGGGGGCCTGACGATGGCCTTTAGGTTGACCTGGATTATAGGCGGCGAGATAAAAGTCCAAGGCTTCTTGAATCACTGGCGTGTAGGCCCGCCGCGGGTCCATCCCTGAAACTTGGGCATCCTCAATCATGACCTGCATGGTGACATCGAGACCGACCATCACCAACTCCACCCCGCTATGGAACACCACCCAGGCTGCCTCGGGATCCCCCCAAATGTTAGCCTCGGAAACGGGCGTGACGTTACCGCCAACAAAAGCAGCTCCTCCCATCAGGACCACCCGTTTAATTAAGGAACCTAGCCCTGGATCGGCGTTGAGGGCATTGGCCAGGTTGGTAAGGCGTCCGGTAACCACCAACGTGATCTCACCGGGACGACTGCGTATGATGCGACGGAGATAGTCGACTGCCGACTCGGCCTCAGCGCGAAGTTGCGGCCGATGGTCGGTCAGGCCTCCCAGCCCATTCCGTCCGTGGAAGGCTTCCGCGGTAGGAATAAACTGACCCACCAAAGGATCTCGGGCTCCCGCGTATACGGGAACTGTGTGTTTTGAAAGTTCGACCATCATAAGAGTGTTTCGGGTGGTGGTCGCCACATCCCCGTTCCCAAAGCAGGTAGTAATCCCTAAAACCTCTAAGGTGGGGCTTTGTAAGGCATAAATGATGGCTAGGGCATCATCGATCCCGGTATCCATGTCCAATATGATGGGAATCCTGGGATTCATTTCATTAACTCCTCCTTGTCGAATGAATATTTATCGGAAAAAAGGATTTCTTGGCAAATTTGGCGAATTGTAGGTCTAGGAAGGAAGTGACGCATTGAAGCCAAGTTCCCGATTCTTGACTTCGCAATCCCTCAGTTATTTTGGTGATGCGATCTTAGAGGTCGCATGGATCGTCTGGGTCATTCATTTGGCCCCCCACCACCCGGCGCTTTCCCTAGGTACGCTCATGGCACTGCAAGCGGTCCCGCAAGCCGTCCTCTCGGGCATTCTCGCGGGCTATATCGATAGACTACCACGTAAGGTCACTCTTATCGCAACCAGTGCTATTCGCGCCATTGCCATCGTCCTTACCGCATTATACCCGGTATTGTGGATGACATTTGCCATGGTAATCCTCTTTCAAAGTGTTTCGGTGATTGCGCAACCCTTAGAGCGAGCGGTCCTTCCTGACCTGGTTCCTGATCGCGGGGCCATCAATAGGGCGTTGGCGCGACTTGGTCAACTCTACTCCATCGGCCAAGTAGCCGGCTTGGTGCTCGTCGGTGTCATGATCCTCGTTTTAGGCATCCGACCGGTGTTTTTAGTCATTGGCGTTATCTACCTTCTCGTGGCGATTGCCCGCGGGGCGATCGCGATTCCGCCCGGACACGTCTCCCAAAAGGCCTCGTGGTGGTCGCAAATCCGAGAAGGATTACATTTCCACCGCGACATGGTGGCAGTGCGCTATCTATTGATCCTCATCGGAATGGTGGGTTTGGTCACCGGCGGCGTCAACATGTTGTTGGCCCTATCGGCCAAGGATCTGTGGCACCATCCGACATCTGAGGTCAACTTTCTCTTCTTGGCTCTCCTGCTAGGGGTTCTGGCAAGCGACACCTTGTTAGAAAAATGGCTCACCGATGCGCGCTACCATCTAACTATTTTCCTGTCCCTGGTTTTACTCATTGTTTCTCTGCTGGCCCTTGGCATCATTTCCGGACAATGGGTGTTTGGACTCGCCATGGCGTTTGTCATTGGAATCGCCAACGGCTTTGTGATGACACCGAGCCGGGCTTGGCTAGCCAGTATTGTGCCTACCGAAATCCGTGGCCGGGTGGCCATCTTCCGTTCCCAGGTGCTCGGAATTGTGAACGTCGTCTCGCCTTACGTCACCGCCCTCTTAGTCGGGCGCATTGGTCTCGCCAAGACCTGGTTCATCATGGGGCTTCTCTTTATCCCCATCGCCATTTGGTGGCTCGTCACCAAGAACACCAGCACACGATCACTCGGCGCGTCCGACGTGAGCGAGGCTGCGGGCTAGCCTCGCTATTGGTTCCAAGCGACAATTTCCGCGTCGCCCCATAGCCTTTCTAAATCGTAGTAGCTCCGGGCGTCCTCCGTGAAGACATGAACCCCACCGAGCCATAGTCTAAGAGGACCCATTGAGCTTGGTTCCGGCCCACTCGGGTCAACATCTCCACGCCGACTTTGGCCATGCCTTCTTCCACATAGTCAGCCAAAGCCCCTACCTGAATCAGGTTGTGGCCGGTGATAATCACAAAATAATCGGCCACCAAAGTGACCTCGCGCATATCTAAGACAACAATATGTTCCCCTTTGTGTTCGTCAGCGATCCGGGCTACGGATTTCGCCCAATCTAACGGATCGTTCATGCGTTTCCCCCTTGGGTAACTTCTTCAATAGCTGCCATCATATTGGGATGCGGTGTGAGGCCGCGTTGGGACAGGTAGCCTAGGGTTTCTTCTAGCAGATCGCGGAACGCCTCATCCAGCGACGAAAAAGCCTTCCGTAAGATATTTTCGCGGGCTGCAAAATCCCTTCCCGGCTCGACCCCATCCGCAATAAAGAGTGCTTTAGCCAACACTCCCAGATTGGGTCCCCCCGTTGTATGGTAGTCTATGGCTTCGTAGACGTCCATATCCCCTACGTCATGCGCATGAAGCCAACACGACGCAACCGGACCATGCAACAGCACCGGCTCCTGGCGCGCCCAAATATCAATGGCAATCCCGCACCGTTCTGCTTCAACAAGCAGTTCGGCACGGGACAATTCTCGCGCTAAGTCATGGCCCCATCCTGCCAAATGCGCTGCCACCGGATCTAGTCCATGCACCTTCGCTAAATCAACCATCAGGTCTGCCACCCGGAGACTATGCCCTTGACGGTGTGCGGACAATCGGTTGAACCTCGGCAACAGAATATCGGGATTCATCAAACACCCTCCTTATCTTTTCTTTGTACCAAAGGCGCATCGAAAAGAAAAGAAGACAGAGTCCCTAATACTTATTTTGTCGCGGACGAGCTTCGTTCACGATAATGTCGCGACCGGCTAGTTGAGTCCCGTTCATGGCCTCTACGGCGCGCTCCACATCTTCATCGGCGACTTCCACAAACCCGAAACCACGCGACCGACCGGTCTCACGATCCGTTATGATCCGTGCACTTAAAACGTTAGCGTGTTGGGCAAAAGCTTGCGCCAATTCCTCTTCACTTGCGCTCCACGGTAAATTTCCCACATATAACGTGCGTCCCATCAACAAACCTCCCTGAACCTAGTCCCCAAGGCACCACGGCCCGATCCGTCCATCCTGGGGATGGATAAGATAGAACCTGTGAGCGCTAGTATAGCCGATACGTACACCATTCATCCGACTCATGGCCCGCCCTGGTACAAGACATTCTTAGCAATATACTGTTCCACGGCGTCTGGCACCAAATATTTGATCGATAACCCGGATTGAATCCGATCCCTCACCAAGCTTGATGAGATAGCGAGTGCGGGTACTTCGAGTTGATGAATCCGCCGCATCCGATCATCACCTAACTGCTCAGTCAGGGCCTGTAACCGGGATAAAGAATACCCGGGCCGACTGGCCGCGATGAGCTCTGCATAGCGAAAAATGTTCTCTGGATAATGCCACGAAGCAATTTCGAAAATCGCATCGGCTCCCGTGATAAAGAACCAGTCCACGCTGTCATCTTGCTCATAAAACAAACGCAACGTCTCGCTCGTATACGATGGTCCCTGCCTTTCGATTTCGACACGTGACAGTTCAAAATGAACATTTGGCGCAATGGCCAGAAAAGTCATCAAGTACCGATGCTCGGCGGAAGCGAGTCCCGCTTCTGCTTTATGGGGAGGATGCCCCGAGGGGATGAAGATGACCCGATCCAAATGAAATGCATCCCGGGCGGCTTCCGCTGTGACCAGGTGTCCATAATGAATCGGGTTAAATGTCCCACCCATGAGCCCCACGGCTCGACGCTTTGTGCCCATTCCTAGCATACTTCGCCATTCAAGAAATTTTTTCCTGCCACGCGGAGAAATTTCTCTAGTCGACGACTAATTCGTGCTCCCGCCACCGAAATACCCCTTCCCCCACGTAAACGTAGGCGTCATCCTCAATGTTGGCGCGTTTGAGGGCCTGGGGTACCCCGCGACGGCGAAGATACTCGCAAAAGTATTCTTCGGCTTCCGGTCGTCCCCAAAGTGTCATCGCGGCGCGCTCTTCCACATCGCCAACGATTCGAACCCCACCATCTTTAGGTTCCAGGTGAAATCCGCGAATGGTCGGTGTCACAATTTGACGCGGAGTCTTGTCGGGTACAGGAATCGCTTGTAAGAGCTCTTGGACCTTCCACATCACGGTATCGACGCCTTCGCCGGTAGCCGCCGACATGGAAAACACCTCGCGCGGCGCGAGGGCCTCTTTTAGCCGCTCCAGCGATTGGCTGGTATCCGGAACATCCGTCTTGTTGCCCACCACGATAACGGGGCGTTCCGCCAGTTCCGGCGAAAATGCCGCCAGTTCATGCTCGATAATGCGATAGTCGGTAACGGGATCCCTGCCCTCCATCGGGGTCAGATCCACCAGGTGAATTAAGACCCGGGTGCGCTTCAGATGTCTCAAAAACGTGTCCCCAAGGCCCGCGCCCAGGTGCGCTCCTTCAATTAATCCCGGCACATCCGCGATGATAAAGGGCTTATCATCACCGTATCGAGTCACCACCCCAAGATTCGGCACCAGAGTCGTAAACGGGTAATCCGCAATTTTGGGTCGCGCCTTGGAAACCACGGAAATGAGGGTCGACTTGCCTGCGTTCGGAAATCCTACCAATCCGACATCCGCCAACAAGTTCAGTTCGAGATTCACCCAACGTTGCTCGCCGGGTTGTCCGCCTTCCGCGATCCGCGGTGTCCGGTGCACGGAACTCACGAAATGGGTGTTCCCCTTACCGCCCCGACCTCCCCGAGCCACTACGGCGGTCGCCCCCGGCTCAACCAAGTCGGCGAGCAGGCGCCCCTCATCATCGGTGACGACCGTGCCGATTGGCACCCGCACCACAACATCGTCGGCGTCCGCCCCGTGTCGGTTGTTGTTGCCTCCGGCATCTCCATTTTGCGCCTTAAAATGACGTTGATGGCGGAAATCCATTAAGGTGGTCAGCCCCGATTCGGCAACAAAAATGATATCCCCACCACGACCGCCATCTCCCCCGGCCGGTCCTCCATTGGGGACAAACTTTTCTCGGCGGAACGCCACAGATCCTTGTCCACCACTACCGGCCTGCACAAAAATCCGGACCTCATCGACAAACATGGTTAGCCTCCTAGTGATTCTTGTCGCCGGCCCCACGACCCGATGACCGTATGATTATCCTGATACCAACGTACCCCCATAATGTGCTTGGAAGGCAATCGCTTAATACCATCCACCCTGAGTTCAAAACTCGATCCCGAAAATGTCACCTGGAGCGGGTTGCCATCGGCGAGTAACACGGCGTGTCGAACCGTCCGATCTAAGCTCCACAACATGCGATACTGATATGCCACCGTGTCAATCGCCTCCCATAGGATCAGCGTACCATGCCGTTCCGCTAATGCATCCAGGCGCACAAGCGCGTAAGCCCAGCGCAACGGCATCTTTCCTAACGATCCCTGTTGGACGGCCACTAAAGCCACATCCGTCAAATACCGCTCGGCACGATCGACTCGACCCAGTTGGATCCACCCACTAATCACCTGTAATTGATTAGCAAACCGATGGCGCTGCCTGCGATGGATTTCCACGGCCACTGCATAGCCCCGCATCTGGATCCATTGAGTGAGGTATAGGACTAACAGCACCAAGAATAAAATACGCCAGAGGTGATGTGCTCGATCAGCACACACCCCTAGCGCTAGGAGTATCGCAAACCGGATGGCCGTAGACTTCATCGGCAACGACCTCCCCTGTTAGCGCACCCTACTGGGCTTCGGAAACCGGGATTACGGTAATCTCTCGTCGATCATGGGTCCGATGGACAAAAGCCACATGCCCATCCACTTTGGCGAATAATGTGTGGTCTCGACCCATCCCGACATTAGTGCCGGGGTGAAAGCGCGTACCGCGTTGCCGCACAATAATGCTTCCCGCGGTGACCAACTGGCCCTGATGGCGCTTCACACCCAAATACTTGGGGTTCGAATCCCGTCCGTTACGGGAGCTTCCGCCCCCTTTTTTATGCGCGAATAATTGTAATCGCATCGTTGCTAGACCTCCCCGTCTTCCGAAACCTTAAAATCATGCCACCCCACCGCTTTCGGCGCAGTGTGCGATAAGTCCTGTAGTCCGTATAGAATGGTGTCAATGACGGCTCGTGGTGCTGCATCCATCCCAGCCGGGAAGGTTAGGTCCACAAGCCCTTCCTGATTCGCGTCAATGCGTACTGCAATCGGCGTGATGTGACGAATCCCTAAAAGCAACGTTTCCACCAATGCACTAGCCGCTGCACATACGATATCGGATCCGTAAGGTCCTTGTCCCGCGTGACCTTTCACTAAAAGTCTCACGGGAGCCTTGTCGCGACCCCGCCACACGGTTACATTAATCACTGGAGTATTCCGTTCTTACGACGGCAACTCAATACGATCAATGCGCACGCGGGTTAGATATTGACGATGCCCCTGACGACGACGATAGTTGCTCTTAGGCTTATACTTAAACACAAGAATCTTGGTGCCCCGTTCTTGGTTCACAATCGTCGCCACGGCGCGAGCTCCGTCGAGATAGGGAGCCCCTATCGACCGAGAACCCTCATCACCTACCACCATCAAAAGCCGATCAAAATTATATTCCGTACCGGCATCAACCGGAAGTTTCTCAATTAATAGTTCATCTCCCGGAGCTACGCGGTACTGCTTGCCTCCGGTCTCGATCACTGCGTACACATAAATCCCCCTATCATGCACTCCACCCTGGAGATCAGTCCTATCTACGTTACCATAACCAATGTCCTGTGTCAAACGTCGGGTGCTTGAGGGGCCCCGTTAAACGTTAGACTGGCCCATCTCTTCCATGATACTGACCGGGAGGTCTCCGCTGTGGTCCTCAAGCGGCACCACCCGTGCCGTAGCGAAGGTCCGTAAGGCTCGAATGACTTCCACTTCTAGATGGTCCCCCACACGATGCCCAGCGGCTTCTATGTCAATCACGTAGCCCGCGATGCGGGCAATCCCGTTCTTCGGGTTCGTCGCATGCCGTTCTTCGACCATTATATTAATGCGGTCCCCCTCGTGGACCGGCAAAGCCAGTGCCTCCACCTCGGCCTTTGTTCCGATTTTGATCATTTTCATGTCGTGTAATGCGCACAAATTCGACCCCCGCACGAAAACGGAACGCCCCGCCGCATGTTCTAGTTCCTTGAGGTTCATGCCGCCAGGGCCGATCAAGTGACTGGCCACACTGGGATGAGTTTCCACCAGAATCGACTCTGCGCCGGTTTCCCTGAGTTTATCTATAATGCGTTGACGAAAGCGGCGCGCCACCACGTCCTCAGAGAGGATATGCCCCCGGCCGTCACATTCGGGACACACTCGCGTCAATTGATTTACCAGCGATTCACGAACCTTTTTACGGGTCATTTCTAATAGGCCAAGCCGGGTCAATCCCAATACGGTCACCCGCGTGCGGTCCCCTCGCAAAGCCCGCTGCAACGTCTTGATCATGTCCTCTTGGTCGGCCTCGTTTTCCATGTCAATAAAGTCCACCACAATGATTCCGCTGATGTCCCGCAATCTCAGCTGACGAGCGATTTCTATTGCAGCTTCCTTATTGGTGGCCAGGACGGTGTCGGATAAATCTGTCGTCCCGACGTTCTTACCCGTGTTCACGTCAATGACGGTCAGGGCTTCGGTTTCGTCAATAACCAAGTACCCGCCACACTTCAACCAGACCCGACGTTTGATCGCCCGATCTAATTCGGCTTCGACCCCACGCGTCTCGAATAATGGGACCTCTCCCTGATACAGCTCGATGCGTCCTTTTAATTCCGGTGATAGAGAACTTGCAATATCTTTCGCTCGTGCGAAGGCACTGACATCGTCAATGATAAAGCGATCCACGGACTCATCCATATGGTCTCGGATGGTCCGTGCGATGAGGTTGGCTTCACGGTGCAATATTGCCGGTGCCTTAGCTGTCCGCGCCTTACGCCGCACCCTCGTCCATAATCGGCGCAAATAGGCTAAGTCACGCGACAACGCACGTTGGGATGCCCCCTCAGCCACCGTACGCACAATCAGACCCATCCCCTTGGGCCGCATTTTCTCCGCTACGGTGCGTAGACGTTCACGTTCCCGCTCCGTGTCCACACGACGCGACACTCCAATCGTATCGGAGTACGGGGTCAACACTAAAAACCGTCCTGGTAGACTGACGTTGGTGGTAACACGCGCCCCTTTATTGCCGATCGGTTCTTTTGCGACCTGAACCACAACGTCCTGGCCAACACGCAACACTTCTTGAATCGGGCGTGCTCGCTTTTTCTCCCGTTCGTCTGCGTAGGCATCATCCACGTACAAAAACGCATTTTTCTCCATTCCGAGATTGACAAAGGCTGCACGCATTCCCGGCAACACGTTTTCGACTCGTCCCTTGTAGATATTACCTGCCGCTTGATCTTCATCTTCCCGGTCGATATAAAATTCGACGAGCACGCCATCTTCCAAAATCGCTAAACGACTTTCGTGGTGCCCATAATTGACCAACAATTCTTTAAAAACTTTTGGTTCCGGTACATTGGGCGCGCTAACCTCATTCGCGTCCCCTAGGGATTCGGCACCGGACTCTGTCTCTGCCGCCCCAACCTCCACGGTTGAAAGAACCCCCCAACGGCGACGCCTGCGCCGTGACATCCATAGACCCCTTTCTGCTTTATAGACTGAACGAATTTGACTTCCAAAATTTAGGGTGAGGCCCATCCAGAAGATTTCCCAGGTTATGCCTCTTCTGTTATCATACCACGGGCTTGGGGTGCGTCAACGTTATGGCAAGAGTTCTCCCACTCGAGTCTCAGGTCCTCGATCGACTACGGCCGCCAAAAGTTGCTCTTCATATAGGGTACCCAGTTGTTTCAGCTCATGGTCGAGGACGACAATCCGGTGATATTTCTGGGGTCGCATTACTTTGAGCACTTCTTTGACAAAAGCATCCTGATGCACCGCGAAATCCTCCACCAACCAGACGGGGTGTTGGGCAAATCGGCTGGGACGCACCGCGAGATCTCGGATTATAAGATAGGAGGCTTGGTGCTCCAAGCGTAATGCACCCCAGTATAAAAAGCCTGCGAAGAGGCCTAGATTAATCAACGGGTGGCCGGTAAGAAAGGAGATTGCAGTGATGGCCATGAGGCCGTACGCCAACCAACGGCCTGCCGCCACGATCCGTTCCTCGGCCGCCCTGTATCCGATTTGGCTGGCCCAATAGCTTTTAGCCAGATGCCCCCCATCTAAAGGCGCCACCGGCAAGAGGTTGATGGCCCCGATAAAGAGATTGGCTTCAATGAAGCCATGAACCCACCTGGGATCAAACGGCAGCCAGCGTGCCGACATCCATGCCACAAACGCCAGCAAGAAGTTCTGCAGAGGGCCCACTACCGCGACCATAGATTCCACATAAGGCTCTTCGGTGTGTAACCCCGGTATCTCGGCAATCCCCCCAAACGGCCAGATTTCAAGACGATTAACGGTCAATCCATAGGCTTCGGCCACCACCGCATGGGTTAATTCGTGCGTCGCCACAGCAATAAAGGCGATGACCATCGTCATCCCATGCCCAGCCCACCAGTAGACGATTCCCAATGCCATAAATGCGGGGTTGATCGAGACCTTCTGCCACCATCGAGGCTTTCCCCTAGGCATCGCTTAAAAAAACGCCCGCGGTCCAAAAAATGAGGAGGCTAAAGGGTTAACGGGTAACCCTCGGTCTGTGATGGTAATTCCCAAGTGGCCGCTTTTCCCGACGTGACCGACAACACTCTCTGACCCCAAATGCTCCCCGAGCCGCACCGATAGCGAGACGAGATCTTGATAGGTCACCCAGTCATGGCCCTCGGTGATCAAGGTGACCTGATGCGGTCCAAGCGACTTTACTTGACCAACCAAGCCACTGATCACCGTCGAATCGGGACGACCCGCCACCACCATAGTGGAATGAAACGTTGCAGTGCGGTGCGTCGTGGTCCACCCAAAGCGTTGGATCACCTTCGCGCCCCGGAGCGGCGGTAAAAAATTGGTTGGGGCCGAGACGGGTGCCGGTTTCCCTCCACGGCTCGCCCCCAATATTACGGGAATCTTGGTTGATGTCGTCAACCAGGTTCTTAAATCGTGCCGAGCAATGTTCGCAAGCCAACCTTCCTTATTCCTAGCCACCATCACCAAAAACAATAGAGCCAACGCGATGGCCCATTTCCCCTTCGGTCGTGCCACTTTCTTGGGGGTCGTCAACAGGGTAGGAGAAGGATGACGCGGTACCATATCCTCCACGGTATTCCCTCCGAGTCTGACTTGTCCTCCCTACAATGTATGTGCAGGACTCTAAACCATGCTCGATTCGTTCCCGTGAAATCGGGTATGATGAAAGAAGCGGTGGCACTGCAGTCGATAGGCTGTAGCCACTCTGAAAATTTTCCTAAAGGGAGCAAGTGATGTGACCTGGATTGCTTTGGCGATCGCCATTGTGTTCGTTTTTGTCGGAGCGTTTACGCAACGACGCCTCTTTGAAATCTGGCAGTTACCCGTTTTTTTGAGCCGGCGATGGATGCGTTACCTAATCATGGCTATCGTGGTCTTTGCGTTCGGCGTGCCCTCGATGAATGGGTATCCTTGGCTGGCCCCCATATACGGCTTTGTGCTTGGCATCCTCGGAGGGAAACAAGAACTTTGGGTCCAGGCAACCCAGGATCACACGGGGTCGCCGCCTAGGGGTTCCTAGCACGTAGGATAGGCCTGGGGAGGATGCCAAAATCCGCCACCCAGGCTCCATCTGCCTGATTTTGGCGTGGAATTGAAAGTCCCCACGCATCCAATTCACGACGGTTCACCATGCGTCGGCGACGCATAAAGGACCAAGAGGCCTGTTCAGTCAGGCTGGATAACGGCACGAGTTGGGGTCCTGCAATCTCATAACGCTTACCATCCACCGTGTCGAGCCATAGACTCCGAATAATGGCTTCAACCACATCCGCCACATGGACCGGACGCACATTCGCATCCGGTAGTCGCCCCAATCGAGCGAGCTTTTCAGGTGTCGGAGATCCCACTCCCAAGATAAGATGCGGCCTCAGAATAACAAATTTCATGCCGCTATGCGCCACCATTTCCTCGGCCACCCATTTACTCTGTTGAAAAGCCGTCGGCGCCGTCATGGTAGCCCCTTGAACACTGACATAGACGAGCTTAGGAATTTTCCAGTGCTCCGCCAATTCGACCGTACGCGCGGTGCCGGTTTCGTGTAAGGCCGACGGTTCCTTGGTACTGACGGGTGCATGGCCTGCCAAATGAATCAACCCGATCAAGTCTCCCGCGGGGCGTTCTGGCATCGGGCCCTTGTCTTCCAAAAGGTTCAGTAGGACCGGCACAAAGGGGGCGTCTTGTTCCCCGGACCGAATAAGTCCAACCACTCCGATCCCGGCCTGCCATAATCGATGCACCAATTCCCGCCCTACGAAGCCGGTGGCCCCCGTGACGACGACGCTTTTCGGTTCCATGCCTAATCCTCCCGAGTTTTAGACCGTGGAGCTCGACTGGACTTCGACGCGGCTTTGGGCCGCCGTTTGCGTTCGATACGATCTAAGTGGTGTTCAATACGAACAAACATCAAGAAGACTGCGAAGAGCAACGCCCCATTTAACGCCAATAACAGTAAGATAACACCGGTTACGGACACTTCACATCACCTTTGTCAAAAAACTGAGGCAGATCTCGTAAGCGTACCGCTGTCGATAAGGTTGCTTCGGGTTCCACCCAGAGGACTGGCCCCTGTTGGCAATATCCAAGACATTCGCTCGTGGTGACCCGCACCCCGTTCCCTATTTTCCAGGTTGGCGAGTGTCCCATCGCCTCCAGTAACAAGTCGGCCCCACGGAGTTGGCACCGATCGCCGTAACATAACAACACATGATGCCGATAGGGCCGGATTTTGCCGCGCGTTCCCCGTGCATCAAACTCCGGAAACCTCATCCATAAAGAACGACCCAAAACCAAAATCCCTACTCCTAGGGGCACCATCGCGAGCAGCATGAACTGATTGAGGTGCGCCATGATCCCAGCCAGGATTGCCCCGATAACCAATACCGGCATTTGGGCTCTGTCGGACCACACCCAGAACACCCCGGCTACCGACCCGACCTCAATACCAAGAGCAGAGGGGGCCAACCGATGCATGAAGAACCCCAGAAACCAAAGCCCCACGGTCACGGCCAGTAGAGCCGCCACCACTATACGCTCGGTGACAATGCGGTATCCTCGCCACAGATAGATAAGCCCACTCGACACGGATATCGCGGTGAGTGCCCATAACATTAGCGTGGCCAGTAGCGGCGCTCTGGCTTAAACCGAAACAAACGGAACAACCATTGCACGAGACCTTCCAACCCAGATCGCAGGGCCAGCACAATCCCCCCTGAAATAACCCCAATAATAGCTCCAGCGATCACATCGGTCGGCCAATGGACCCCGACCCAAACCCGCGCTACGCTAATCGCTGCAGCAAACAGCAGCGCCCACCAACCATCCCGCCGGCGAGCATAAAAGAGCCCGATCGCAAACGCAAAGCTCCCCGCCGCATGGTCACTGGGAAACGAGGTGTCACGTGCATGGCTCACCAATTGGTGCACAAGATGCGGCTCAAAAACAAACGGTCGCGGACGGTAGGGCAAAAAGTGGGAGAGCGACATGCTGATCACTAATGCCAAGATACCGGACACCGTGGCATACACCACGGCGCGGCGGCTCCTATTTTGTTTCAAAGGGGGCCAAAACCACAAAGCCAGAAAAATAAGCGCCCACAGCTCCGGCGCATATTTGGCCAACACAACCGCCACGGCATTCAGTATAGGACTGATCGAAGTCCATCCGTTGACAATGAGGAACCAATGTCGGTCAAATCCCGTAATGGGAAAAGGTGTAGGCAAGTCCTAAAATCCTCCCGTCCTATTGCTGCGATGTAACCTTCTTGGAGTATACCACGGGAGCCGTCTGCGCCTTAGGTGAATAAGACCCCAATTTCCGCCGCATGTACACGTTCAGCAAAATCCCCACCCCAGCCGAATCCGCTAAAAAGGCGGATCCCCCGTAGCTCATGAACGGCAACGGCACGCCTGCGACGGGCATAATCCCCGACACCATTCCAGCGCTTTCGAAGACATGGAACGCAAACATGGCGACAACACCCGAGGCCAGTAATAAGCCAAAACGGTCTTTGGCTTGAATGGCAATGTAAGTGCCACGCGCCAAGAGCAACAGGTAGACAAAGATGAGCGACATCGATCCGACAAATCCGAGTTCTTCAGCAATGACCGCAAAGATAAAGTCTGTGGACGCTTCCGGTAGGAAGCTCAGCTGGTTGGCGTGCGCACCGAAGAGGCCCTGTCCCCATAATCCGCCTAGCCCCACCGCGATCCGAGATTGAATCACATTGTAGCCAGTTCCCAAAGGATCTTGATTGGGATGCAGAAAGATGAGCAACCGATTCAGTTGATAATGATGCATCGGCAACGGAATGTGAACACTATGCACCGTGAGGGCTAAGTAGATCCACAATACGACAAACGCGAAACCTCCGGGAAAGATCAAGATGAGCTTCCAAACCGGCGCACCGGCCATAAACAACATGCCTGCCATAATGGCAACGAATACGAGAGCGGTTCCCAAATCAGGTTGCTTCAAAATCAGTAACATGGGTAGTGCCACATGAAGAAATGGGGAAATGAGATCCCGCCACCGGGAGAGGCTGGGCTTTTTAGCCAAGTGCGTGGCTAAAGTAATCACGACAGCAATCTTAGCAAACTCCGATGGCTGCAACTGAAAGGGCCCCACCGCAATCCAGCGCTGGGCTCCCAATCGAGTTTGGCCGTGAACAATCACCAAACCTAAAAGCAGGATCGACAACCAATACAGGTAAGGGCTAAGCTTTTGAAACTTCTCATAGGGGATCCAAACCATTACCGCCATCGCGATACTGCCCAAAATCAGCCAGATCATCTGGCGATGCATATAGTAAAGCCCCGCCGATGCACTAGAGCTATCAATGATAATCAGACTCGCAATGGCAATCAGGTAAACCAATGCCAATGTCACATAATCGAGTTGTCGCCATAGCGGACGTGAATTCACGGTCTCGACCCTCCCCTAGTCATACCGTTTAGTATACTAGCAGAATTGGGTTGGGTCGAGACCATGATTCTCCCTTAGGTTACAGGGATTTCCGTTTGACGCTCCGAATCGGAATGTTGGCGACCAATGCCATGGCATCGTCATGCCGGGAAAAGTCCACCCGGAACCCCTGGTCATCAATATCCATATATTCGGAGATCACCTTTAACAAATCGTTTTTGAGGTCCTCCAAAGCTTGTGGCGACAAACTAGCCCGATCATGTACGAGTACCAAGCGTAGGCGCTCTTTAGCCACCTCTTTGCTCGCATCATCGCGCCCGAACACTTTTGCGAACAAATCGAACATGGCTTTCCCCCCTCGACTCATCCTTTAAATCCCATCATCTTCCTAAGCTTATACATAAATCTGCTCTCATCCTCTAGTTTCATCATCGGAACTTCCTCGCCTTCCAGCCGGCGTACAATATTGCGATAAGCCTCACCAGCTTTGGACTGTAAGTTCAGCACCGCAGGTTCCCCGCGGTTTGTCGAGACCACAATCGCCTCGTCTTCGGGCACGACGCCTAGAAGTTCAATGGCTAATATCTCGATCATATCATCGATATCCATCATATCGCCCTTTTTAACCATACTTGCCCGAATTCGATTAATAATCAGGAATGGTCGGTGCTTCTCTTGGGCCTCTAATAGTCCGATAATCCGATCTGCATCACGCACTGACGATACTTCCGGGGTAGCCACCACGAGGGCTTTATCAGCACCCGCCACTGCGTTCTTAAACCCCTGTTCAATACCGGCAGGCGAATCGATTAACACGTAATCGAATTCTTCTTTCATTTGGCCGACGAGATCCCGCATCTGTTCTGGAGACACGGCGGTCTTATCCCGTGTCTGCGCGGCGGGCAAAAGGTACAAGTTTTCGAATCGCTTGTCCTTGATTAACGCGTGTTTTAACTTGGCGAAGCCTTCGACGACATCGACCAAATCGTACACGATGCGATTCTCGAGGCCCATCACCACATCCAGGTTTCTAAGGCCTATATCCGCATCGATTAGCGCAACTTTTTTCCCTTGCTTGGCCAATCCCGCCCCAATGTTTGCGGTCGTGGTAGTCTTTCCCACCCCTCCTTTCCCGGATGTGATCACAATAGCTTCTCCCATAACCGTAAGCTCCCCCTTATCGTCCCAAACTACTTAAAACACTGTGCTGCCATCGATCAATAACCAGTTGCCCCTCCCGCACTTCGGCAAATTCAGGAGTCTCCGGCAACACGGCATCAGCCGCGTCCGGGGCTCTGCCGATATAGTGCGCAATACGGAGTTGGGTAGGGCTTAAGCGAAACGCGCTGACCATGGCATGCTCATTACCCTCCGCACCCGCATGGGCCAGTCCACGCATCCACCCCATCACCACGATATCGCCACCGGCGGTAATTTCCGCGCCCGGATTGACGTCCCCTAAGACCACAACATTACCATGAAATCGGACGTGTTGCCCGGACCTCAAGGTACGCCGGATCAACAGGGTGGGGTTTTGGTAGGCTTCGTCTTCCCAGTCGCGAGCACTCTTACGCTCCAACAGACGTTCTACAAACGGCTTAGGCCCGCTCTCCTGTTCGCCGGAATCAGGACGACGTCCCATCCGTTTATTGCTGGGCTTAGACTCTGACGGCACTAGGAGCTCGTCAGACCCTGTCGACTCCTTGGACTGTCGTGCCATGAAACGCCTCCCCCCTATACGTCAGCATCTAACAGATTCTATGCACAACGCAGAACTCCTGCAAAGTCTTTCTATGATCCCATAAGATTTTGGCACCAAAAGTCGCCATAAGAAAGCAAAATCCGACGCGGTATTTCTTCTACCGGTCGGTTTTCGACTTATTGTCATCTCACTACATGCTCATAATCCGTCTTGTATCCAACTCCCGACGGGATTGAAATCCCAGGACGCCACCCAACCCCGGCGTAAAAAACATCGAAAATAGAATCCAGACCGGAAGCGGTTTTACAAAACTCAGCCAGGGGAGGTGATAACCCGCTACGATGAGCAAGAGCCATTGGAACGGAACCACCACAACCTGACTGAGCCCGGCGACCAATCCTGGCACAAAAACAGGGTCGCGAGCGATTTTGGTTTGCACATAACCAACGGCCCAACCCAAGAGTGCAAACGTTAAGGCGTCCAGACCCAACATCCGCCCGGCCCAGATATCTTGCATCATGCCCCCAATAAACCCTGCGGCCAGTCCGCGGCCCGGGGTTTCATAGAGAGCAATTAAAACGGTCACCGACAATACCACATTAGGAACATACCCGATGGGGAAAATCTGAGGCAGCAAAGACGTCTGAAGCAAAATCCCAAACAGAAACAGCAGCACCCACGTTAACGGTCGATATTGCCACATTAGCTACGACCCCCTCCATAAATCGGCGGGGCACTGGTGCCCTCTGGGTGCGATAAGACCACCATCACGGTCTGCAGCGAGTTAAAGTCTACCGAAGGTTGAACGGTGGCCACCTCGGTCAGTCCAAACTGGACGTGAGCGACCGCCGTGACCTGCCCTAATAAAAGGCCCTTGGGATAATACTGGCTAAACCCAGACGTCACAATGGCGTCACCCGGCACCAGGTTAGGCCGATGGGAAAACAACTGAAATTTCAATTGACCGGTGATGGGGTTTTGACCCAACAGGACTCCAGCGGCCTGGGAACGGGTGTCCATCGCACCCACGCCACTACTGGGATCCAAAATTAACATCACCGTCGCCGTAGAGGATGATGCCGCAATCACACGACCCACGACTCCTTGCGGCACAATCACGGCCATTCCAGACCGGATCCCTGAACTGGTACCGCGGTCGATCGTCACCGTGCTGAACCAATTATTCGGATTGCGTCCAATAATACTCGCCGGCGTTAATTTCCATCCAACGAGCCGTTGCTGCAAGCCTAAGAGACCTCGGAGTCTGCCATTGGTCGCTAAAACTTCCGAGAGCTCCAACTTCATGCTCTGATACAGCAGTAATTTTTGCTTGAGTTGTCGGTTTTGTTGCTGCAACGTAAAAAGTTGTCCAACGGTGCTGACCGCGACGTTAGCCTGTTGCCCAATATAAGTCAAACTAGATGACGCAGGAGACACTACGGTCGCCATCAGATTGCTCAAGGCCACGACACGGCCGCGGACCTGCGCGGTATAGCTAAAAGACACCGCTAAAACCGCCACGGCCAAAATGGTAATGAGCGGGCGACGCCATCGAAACCAAAACCCGCCCATGATCTTTCCCTCCCTGCAGTAACGACTCCCTTATCGGTGATTACGACGACGCAACGCGTCTAGGTGACGGTGGTCCTCGAGCACCATACCCGTACCACGCACCACCGTCAACAGCGGATCCTCGGCCTTATGCACCGGCATGCCTGTTTCGGAACTCACAAGCTTGTCAAAGTTTCGCAATAAAGATCCGCCACCGGTCATCACAATGCCGCGATCCATGATGTCGGCCGCAAGCTCTGGCGGCGATTTTTCTAAGGTGGCCTTAATCGCTTCGACAATGGTGTTCACGGTCTCCGACAATGCCCGTTGAATCTCCGTGGAATTTACTTTCAATGTCTTCGGTAATCCCGTTACCAAATCGCGCCCCCGAACATCCATCGTCTCTTCTTGATCGGGAGGATACGCGGATCCAATGGTAATTTTAACCTCTTCGGACGTGCGCTCACCAATCATCATATTGA
>JAKADJ010000331.1 GCA_021820645.1 Bacillota bacterium | reverse complement strand
CTTTGCTGGAAGATGCGTACAATTCGAGTCCGTTGTCTGCCAAGGCGGCCATCGATGTCTTATCCAGCTATCCGGGACGACGGGTAGCTGTGCTGGGGGATATGTTGGAACTTGGCGCGGCGGAAGAGGAGGCCCATCGTGAAGTGGGCAGATATGCCGCCGAGCGGGCTCACTGGGTTATCGGAGTGGGGAAAAGAGCTCAGTGGATTGTCGAGCAAGCACGCCAAGCAGGTACTCCGACCCAATGGATGGCGGATCGAGAACAAGCTTTGCAATGGCTAGAGCAGTGGTTGGTGCCTGGGGATACCCTTCTATTGAAGGCATCACGTGCCATGCAACTCGACCAACTGACCGAAAGCCTGAGGCGATGGGGGGGGCCAAGGTGATCGCGGTGGGCGGTGTTGTGGGGTTTTTGGCGTCCGTTTTGTTGGGCCCTCTGCTAATTCCTGCATTGACGCGTCTTAAATTTGGACAAATGGTCAGGGATGTTGGACCCAAGAGCCATTTGCAAAAGCAGGGTACTCCGACGATGGGGGGGGTGTTGTTTTTACTCCCCCTTCCTCTAGCCGTGGGTCTGTTCGATCGGCAGGACCTGGTCGCGTGGTCCCTAGTCTTTCTCATCTTGAGTTACGGGGTGATTGGATTTGCAGACGATTTTTTAAAGGTGGTTAAAAAACGGGCATTGGGACTCAAAGCTCGGGAAAAGCTGCTGTTGCAATTACTGGCGGCCACCGCGTTCGTGGCCATTTTAAGTCGGGATGGACGCTTAGCGCCGAGTTATCTTCCGTTTCACTGGGGCGTCGTTCCAAACGGTCTGTGGTATGCCCCGCTGGCCGTACTTGCGATTTTAGGGGCCGGCAATGCAGTGAATATCACAGATGGCTTAGATGGGCTGGCTGGGGGAGCCACCGCGATCTCCGCGGCCTTTTTCGTGTTTTGGGGCGTTAGCCAGCACGATAGAGGATTAGCGCTCGTAGCCATGACCTTGGTCGGTGCCTTGGTGGGTTTCTTGCGCTACAATCTGCATCCGGCTCGGGTTTTCATGGGGGACACCGGGTCCCTAGCGCTGGGGGCTGCATTGGCCGGTATGGCCATCGCTAGCGGCACGACATTAATTTTGCCGATTGTTGGTATCCTCTTTGTATTGGAGACGTTGTCGGTCATAATTCAAGTAATAAGTTTTCGCACGACGGGGCGCCGTGTGTTTCGCATGAGTCCCCTGCACCACCATTTTGAGCTGGGTGGCTGGCGGGAAGAACAGGTCGTTGTCGTGTTTTGGGTGATTTCGCTGTTGGGGGCGGTATTAGGATGGTTATAAAAGGACAACCAGGACCCAAAAAGAAGGCTCAATCGCTTGTAATGCGGCGGGGACAAATGGATTATTTGTTGCTCATGGCGGTCTTAGGGCTATTGGCACTCGGAACCCTCGCGGTCTTTTCGGCGAGTGCTGCTACCTCGTATCGAGCCTATGGTACGCCCTACTTTTTCCTAGAGCATCAATTGATGTGGGCGGCGATTGGAATTCCAGTGTTGATCGTTGCGTCTAAGGTTGAGTATTGGCGATACCAGCGGTTGGGGTTTTTGCTGTTTACCGGCTCGATTCTCTTGTTGGTCGCGGTGCTTGTTCCTCATGTGGGAGTCTCTATTAATGGGGCTCGGCGTTGGCTTGGGGTGGGGTCTTTGCAAGTTCAACCGTCAGAGTTAGCAAAAATTGGGATGATTATGTTTTTTTCCCACTTGTTTACTCGCCACGTTGATCGCCTGACAAGTTTTTGGCATGGCATCGTGCCCCACTTATTGCTGGCCTCCGTGGTCTTTATCTTGGTCTTGGCCGAGCCCGACTTAGGCACCACGGTGACCATTGCAGGTACATTTTTCGTGATGCTCTACGTGGCAGGTGCCAAGAAACGTCATTTAGCCATTCTGTTTTCGAGTGCGCTGCCGCTGCTAGCAGCGGCCATTATCGCCGCCCCGTACCGATTGCAACGCATTGTAGCTTTTACCAATCCATGGAAACATCCATTGGGCGTGGGCTTTCACACCATTCAAGCCCTTCTAGCGCTGGGGTCAGGGGGGGTGTTGGGCGTGGGGTTAGGCTACTCTCGTCAAGCAATGGGGTTTTTGCCGGAATCGTATACAGACTTTATTTTTGCGGTCGTAGGGGAAGAACTTGGACTGCTGGGCACGCTAACGGTGGTCTTACTCTTTTTGGTCGTAGCATGGCGCGGATATCGGATTGCCATGCGGGCGCCGGATCTTTTTTCGAGTCTTTTGGCTACCGGGTTTACCACCATGATTGTCATTCAAGCCACCATTAACATGGGAGTGGTTACCGCGACGTTGCCTGTAACGGGCATTACGCTCCCTTTCATCAGTTACGGCGGCTCATCTTTGGTATTAAGTTTAGCCGGAGCCGGAGTATTGCTGAATATTAGCAGGCACGCTGTGTAACCCACCGCATACGGTAGTGAGTGCCGAAAGAAGGGAGGGTTGTTATTGCGTGTCGTGATTGCCGGAGGCGGAAGCGGTGGCCACATTTACCCTGCCTTATCGATTGCTCGGGGACTAATGGAACGCGCGCCAGATACTGAAGTGGTCTATATTGGCACGAACCATGGATTGGAACGCGAATTAGTACCCCGTGCAGGAATAACGCTTAAAACCATCCATGCGCGAGGTATGTTGGGTCGAGGTTTGGTGGGGAAAGTTGCCGGAGCCAGTGCGGCATTATGGGGACTTTTTGAATCGTTACGCATCTTGCGTGGGATTCGTCCCCATGTCGTTATCGGAACCGGGGGATATGTTTCAGGGCCCGTAGGGATGGCCGCATCGTTGGCGCGAATCCCATTGGTCATTCAGGAGCAAAATGTGTGGCCGGGCTTAACCAACCGTATGCTCGGGCGTCGTGCCCAGGCTGTGTTGGTGCCTTATCCCGAAGCGATTCCCAATTTTCCTGCAGGAACCCACGCGGTTGTGGCTGGCAATCCCGTACACATAACCTATTTCGGCACACAGCAAGAGGCCCGCGAGACGTTGGGATTGGATCCCGATGCCGTGTTTTTGATGGTAACAGGGGGTAGCCAAGGGGCATTTGCGATTAACCAATTTGTGGGACAGTTTCTCCCCAAACTACTTGCAAACCCAGACTGGGGTTTATTATGGGCGACTGGGAAACGCTACTACCATGAGGTGACGCGCATTTTAGCAGACGTACCCTTGGATCCTAAACGGATACGACTTGTCGAATACTTTTACGACATTCAGCAAGTATATCGAGCCGCCGATGTCTTTTTTGGCCGGGCTGGAGCGATGACATTGGCGGACTGTGCGGCGTTCGGATTACCTTCGGTGTTGGTGCCATCGCCTCACGTTTCGGAAGATCATCAAACCCAAAACGCCCGGGTCTTTGAGTCGCGAGGAGCCGGTATGGCATTGCCAGAAAAAGAATTACGGTCCAAAGGAGCGCTAGTGGTCACGGAACTACTGCAGGACCCGACAAAAAGGCAAGATATGGCGCATGCGGCTCGCGGTCTCTTTGATGCCGAGGCCGAAGCACGCATTTTAGACACGATCCTTGGGGCGGTCCGGCTTTCAAGTAAGG
>JAKADJ010000330.1 GCA_021820645.1 Bacillota bacterium | reverse complement strand
ATCCGATTCCAACGACCAGTGCCGGCGGGCGAACAATGACCGTGGAAACGGCCTCATTGGGAGCCACTCGTCTGACGGATAGGTGCAGGGCACCTCGACCGTTGATAAGCACGAGGGGCGACTTGTTCCCATCCAACAATCTCATTGCCCATTCCTTTAGCTCCAAATCGAATGACACCGAAACCGGTTGGCCATCAAGTACATCCGTCATCACACGGGATAACTGGCGAGGATTTTCAACCCGATACCCCATGCGTGCCAAACGCGTGTCCAATGCCTCGCATCCCATGGCATCCGATGCGGTGGTGATAATCGGTGTAGCACCAAGGTGTTGTGCCACATCGCGGGCCAACTGGTTTGCTCCGCCGAAATGGGCGGATAGGATAGGAACCACAAACCGACTAGTTTCATCGATCGCCACCACCGCGGGATCGTGAAACTTGTCGGTGAGAAATGGCGCGATCAGGCGAACAGTGGCTCCTACCGAAAGACCCATGACAATGCGGCCGTGGGTTGACCATAAATCCTCCACCAGCCGCTGTAATGGCGGTGACCATTGGGACGCCTCTGGCACCATCTCCCCCCATTTGGCAGGGATCCACAAGGAAGTCTCGGGCCAGTAAGAATGTAACCTTCTCATTTGATGCACGCCTTGGCGTGTTACCGCAACCAGTGCCAACGGCTTACGGCTCACCCGATGCCCCTCGTCGAAACATATGGGTGTACGTTTTATCGTACAGACGAGAGTACCCCCCTCCTTCCACATCCGCTGCAAGTGCCGGGCCAATCAGAAACAACGCATGGCGTTGTATACGAGCATCACGGACATCACGCCGCAAAGTCTCAAGGCTTGACCAAATCACCTGTTGGTCGGGCCAAGTGGCACGCACCACAACCACAACGGGCGTAGTAGGTGCCATACCGCCCTCCAACAAATCCTCGACCATCCGTCCAACCAACGCAGCACTTAAAAAAATGGCGAGGGTGGCCGGAATTGCCGCCAGGTCTCGAAGTGAAGCCCCAGGGGGCATTGGCGAGGCACGGCCTTCGGTTCGAGTTAAAATCACGGTTTGGCTTATCCCCGGAACGGTAAGTTCCGTTTCCAACAGCGCGGCGGCCGCAAATACCGAGCTCACCCCGGGCACCACTTCAAAGGGAATCCGTAGGGTCCGTAGCGCTATCATTTGCTCACGTATAGCACCGTACACGGCTGGATCACCTGAATGCAGCCGGGCGACCGTCAGCCCCTGACGCGCAGCCTCTACCATTCGTTCAAGAATCTGATCCAAATTCAATGAGGAGCTATCGAAATGCTCGGCATGTGCGGACGACTCTTGGATCAACTGCGAACTGACCAGCGATCCCGCATAAATGACCACATCCGCGTGTTGCAAAATCCTCATTCCACGCACTGTGATTAGATCGGGAGCACCCGGGCCAGCCCCAATAAAATACACGGTTCCCATCATTTCCGGCTCCATGTTAACCTTCTTCCTAACATTCTTTTGCGTCTTTGGACACAATCACTATCGTCATGTATGGCACTATCCGATCAGGCTCAAGCAGCTGGCGAATATCCGACACGATTTCTTGACGATTTGAGGAGACATGAGAAATCGCGACCGCCCGATCGAGCAACTGCATATCAGACAACACGGCAATCAGCGTCGTTATCATTCGACCCACTTTCAAGAACACCACCGTATGGTGGTACGTCAACGCCTGAAAGATGTCCTCGCGGCTGCCTGATGGCACCACCGCTAACGTGTCTCGTCCGTACACGAGAGGCATTTGCAACTGAGCAGCCGCACCAGCCATCGAAGACACCCCGGGTACCACTTCGACCTGAAGGGTCGGTAGGACTTTTAAAACCGCTTGCATGACATATCCGAATGTACTGTAAAGCATCGGATCGCCTTCTGTAATTACCGCTACATCATCGCCCGTCGCTAGATATTTAGCCAGTCGTCGGGCGCTTTGCTGCCAGTGCGGTTTCCAACTGTCCTCCGCTCCCTGCATGGGCAACTCCAGGCCCACTATGTCTTGCCGTTGGGGATCTAATAGGTGAGACACAATGTTCAATGCATATCCATCATGCCTTGTGCCCGGATGGGCCACAACGCCCACCGACCGCAATATCTCGACCGCGCGCATCGTTAACCAATCGGCCCGCCCTGGACCGACCCCAACGCCAAAGAGTGTCCCGAGCATTATGGTTGCTCTTTGATGGGCGTAAGGGTGACCACGAAGACTGGGTTCATAGCCGCCAAGCGGATAAGATCTAGCGTTGCCGCCGAACGCGCAATGCTTACCTGTGTCACTTCAACCTTCCACCCCTCTTGCTTAGCCCATTGCAACACCTGATGGATGTGTTCCATGCTGACAAGGTTCACTACCATCCGGCCTGTCGCCACCAACCTTTGCCCACAGGCCGTTAATATTTCTGACAGGCGACCACCCGATCCCCCAATAAATACGCGATCGGGGGTATCCAACTCTGAAAGGATGCGTGGAGCCTCCCCTTGCCAAACTCCTATCGTTCGACGGCTGCGACGAACATTTTCTCGGCACACCTGCGCCCGCCGCGCATCTCGCTCAACCGCCTCGACGCGTCCATCGGGAGCCACCAAGGTCGCCGCTTCAATGGCTACCGACCCTGTTCCAGCGCCAATATCCCATACCACGTGACCCCTGCGCAATCCTAACGCTGCCAAGCTGACGGCACGCACGTCTCTTTTGGTTATCATCATGCCGTCATCCGCGCGCAAAAACCACTCATCGTCCAGCCCAAATGGTAAAACACTATGATCCGTGGGGCCGTGTTCAAAAATGACCACGCTAAACCCATCAAAAGACTGCCCAGCAAACATAGAGGCTCTTCCGGTTCGTACCCGCTCTGAGGGCAAGCCCAAATTTTCCCCCACATGCATAACAACATGTCCCAACCCCGATTCAACCACACGCTGTGCCAATCGACCTGCATGGTGTTGCGGATCGGTTAATACCACCAGTTTATCAAATTGAACGACCCAACTTGCAGCCTCATCCATAGGACGTCCATGGACGCTGCGAAAGGTTGCATCATGCCAAGACATGCGGAGTCGTGCACACATCAGTTGAATCGAGCTTAAAGCCGGATAAATGATGACATCATCTGCCCCAAGATGCCGATACAGATACTCCGCGATGCCAAAAAAATTTGGATCGCCCGTGGCCAATACGGTGTGAATCCCAGATTCTCGTTGTTTCAAGATCTGAACCAATTGGTCCAAGTTATCAGACCGTATGACAAATTGCCGCGAAGATTCGGCCGGGCACCCACGTAAAAGCCGTTCACTTCCGTAAATACCCTGCGACGCGTGGATTTTTTCTTGCACATCTTGTGCTAAGTCACGACATCCGCCTGGGCCCACCCCCACGACATAAACGGGAGAGATCATTGCGCTTCTCCTAATGCCATTCTCAAAAGAGCATTGACCGCCGCCGCCGCCACAGCCGATCCCCCTTTGGTCCCTACGTGAGACATTGCTGGCACTTGCCTTTGTTCGAGCAATTCCTGTTTAGATTCTAGGGCACCGATTAGTCCCACTGGAAACCCCAGCA
>JAKADJ010000329.1 GCA_021820645.1 Bacillota bacterium | reverse complement strand
TTCTCGGAAGCCAAAAGGAAACATAGTCAGCAATTTCTTGGACGGAAATGAGGCGTCGTTGGGGGATTAACGGCAAGAGTACCTCGTTTAGTACACGGTCCACGGACACGCCGCGGTTCCGCGCCAAATCGCTCATCTGGTTTCGCACGAGTGGAGTGTCAACGTACCCTGGGCAGAGGGCATTAACCGTGATGCCATACGTGGCGCCCTCTAAGGCTGCCACTTGTGTCAACCCGATAAGGCCATGCTTGGCGGAATTATATGCCGCCTTACCGGCAAAGCCAATCAGGCCATTGATCGAGGCCATGTTAATAATACGGCCAAATTGTTGCTGTTTCATGATCGGCAATGCATATTTGATGGCGATAAATGGGCCTATCAACATGAGTTGAATCATCCGAGTAAATGTCGGCACCGGGAAATCTTCAATGGCGTCCACGTGTTGCATCCCCGCATTATTCACGAGAATATCCAAAGAGCCAAATGTGGTATGACTATAGGCCACGAGAGCGGCAATATCCGGTTCCTGTGCCGCATCGGCTACGAACGACGAGACCGTAAGGCCTTGGCCTTGCAGTCGGTTAACGTGCTCGGCCAATGTCTTGCTTTGGATGTCTGATAAGACAACGTGCGCCCCGGCCTGTGCCAAAGTTGTCGCCACACTTAAACCAATACCGCTGGCGGCACCGGTTACCACCGCACAGCTTCCATCGATTCCCCGCATGTTATGGCCTCCTTGATTCGATCAATAGGTTAAAAATGCATATCGAGAGTCCGATCGATAAGATTGACGACTTCACCAACCCGATAGTCTCGTTGCCGCTCAATATGGGCGTAGGATACGACCGACTTGAGCATGGAACTCCGCACCTAAGAGAGTTTGGTTCGAAACGCCATTACGGGCGTTATCGGCGTATACGGGAAGCCTCAGGACGACAAAGCAATAATGCCTATGACCTATGGTATCATGGGGCGCTATTCGACCTATCCGGATTAGGTGGGTGATTATCCCGGAGTAGCCTACGTTGGATTTTACCCGAAGGCGTCATCGGGAACTTCGCTACGAACTCCACCGATCTTGGGTACTCGTGAGCGGCAAGCCGTATCTTCACCCATTCCTGTAGCTGGCGCGCTAAGTGGTCACTGGCATCATCGGGGTCGCCGAGTTGAATAAACGCCTTAACGGCCTGACCACGAAGGGGGTCGGGGATACCCACCACCGCCGCCATCTGGACCGCTGGATGCTGAATCAGGACCTCTTCGATTTCGGCGGGCCCGATGCGATAGCCGGCAGACATGATGATGTCATCATCCCGGCCTACAAAGCTAAAGTAACCGTCATCGTCTTGAAATCCCATATCTCCAGTACGAAGCCATAAACCCAGGTATTTTTCCCGGGTGGCCTCGGGACGATGCCAGTATTCCAAAAACATCACCGGATCGGGGGATGCCACAGCGACCTCTCCGATAGTGCCATGAGGAACGATACCGCCTTGGCTATCGATAATCGCCACCTGGTGACCCGGGGTACGAAGGCCCATCGAATTGGGCTTTGCTGGATAGAGCGTGTGTGCGTTGGACAGCACCATGTTACATTCGGTTTGCCCGTAGAACTCGTTGATGTGCACTCCCAGGGCGTCCAGTGCCCACTGTCTAGTTTCGGTTCCCAATGGTTCACCCCCGCTCGCGACGGATCGTAGTGCAAGTGGCCATTTTCGCTGAGGATTTGGCACCTGCCTCATTATACGAAGCGCCGTAGGCGGCAAGAAAGCGTTGGTGACATGCCAACGGGACATCAGACCATAGGCCTCATCCGGATCGAATTTGCCCATGCGGTGCGCTAAGATCGGCACTCCCCAATGTAAGGCCGGGAATAGGACGTCGAACATGCCGCCAATCCATGCCCAGTCTGCGGGGGTCCATAGGAAGTCGCCGGGCTGGGGCAATAAATCATGGGAGATGCTGACGCCGGGGAGGTGTCCGAGTAGCACCCGGTGGGCATGCAGGGCGCCTTTGGCTGGGCCGGTGGTTCCCGATGTATAAATAATGATGGCCGGATCGTCGGCGCGTGTGGTAACGGGTAAGAATTTTGCGGATCCTTGCTGGACCAGCGTGTCCCAAAATTGCGAACCCGGGAGGGGGGTGTCGGTGACAACTACGTGTTCGAGGTCGGGAAGGTCCGGGCGGTGATCTAATAAAATCTCTCCATGGCGGGCATCCGTCACAATAATGCGGGCTGCACTATCATTCAAACGGTATAATAGAGCGTCGGAACCAAACAGGGAAAATAATGGCACCACGATGGCGCCTAGTTTGTAGACCGCGAGGTGTGCCGTAACGAGAGCGGGCGATTGCGAAAGTAAGACGGCAACCCGATCTCCTTGGGTAATCCCCAGTCCTCGAAGAGCGTTAGCTAAGCGATTGGACTCTAACATGAGCTTCCCGAATGTCCAATCTTCGTGGGAGCCATCACCTTTGTCATAGACTAGGGCCACCCGGTCTCGGGTATGGGCGTGCTTGTCGCTTGCATCGACTCCAATATTAAAGTGGGTTGGCAGATCCCAGCTAAATTGCTTTTGGATCAGCGCATACGATTTGGCTGAGAGGCTGGCGGTTTCCCAAAAATCTGGTGTGGGCTGTGATCGGAAATCTGATGACACGTTAATCATCCTCTCGAGTAGGGTTCCAAGCTGGGAGAAGCGGTCCACAGCTCTCTCCATTGATGCCTAACGCCGATCGAGGTTTCATCTAGGCCAGCGATTTCAATAGACGATAGAGATCGGTCTTGGCTTCAAAGCCAATTCCGGGTATCTCCGGCAAGGTAACGCGTCCGTTATCGACGACGTAATGGTCGGCAAATCCGCCGAATGGCTCGAATACGCCCGGATACGATTCGTTACCGCCCAGCCCCAGCCCCGCGGCAATGTTTAAGGACATTTGATGACCGCCGTGAGGGATCAGACGTCGATGAGACCAGCCGTATTCGGTGAGGCGTTCCATGATTCGTAGGTACTCGACCAGGCTGTAACTCAGCGCGCAATCGAACTGCAAGTAGTCGCGTTCTGGTCGGAGTCCGCCATAACGCAGCAAGTTTGTCGCATCCTGGACCGAAAAGAGATTTTCTCCGGTCGCGACGGGGCCGGGATAATGGTCGCATAGTTGTTTTTGTAGGGCAAAATCGAGCGGATCGCCGGCTTCCTCGTACCAAAAGAGATCATAGGAGCCGAGCGCATCGGCATAGGCCAGTGTAGTGCTAAGGTCAAAGCGCCCATTGGCGTCGACAGCGAGCCTGTTTTCGTGGCCTAGCACCTCTAGAACCGCTTCAATGCGGTGCAGGTCTTCGTCGAGGGATGCGCCCCCGATCTTCATTTTGACGACCGTATACCCTAGATCGACATAGTGCCGCATCTCGTCCTGCAAATCTTGAAGAGATTTACCTGGTTGATAGTAGCCGCCGGCTGCGTATACAAAGACATCATTGTCGACACACCCGTTCCGATATCGGTTGGCCAAGGTGCGATATAAGGGTTGCTCCTCAATTTTGCTAATCGCATCCCACACTGCCATGTCGATGACGCCGACCGCTACCGAGCGTTCGCCATGCCCGCC
>JAKADJ010000328.1 GCA_021820645.1 Bacillota bacterium | reverse complement strand
CGGATCGTCACGGCAAGATGATGGATTTTTACTCTTAACCTTTAAGACCTCAGGGTCTTTAGCGTCCACGTGACGTGGTCCGAATCGGCAACGTGCGGTGGCTCACTGACGATAATTCGTCGTTCGCGGAGATAACTATAATGGCGGCGGCTCTCATGGACCGGCGCCAAATCCAGGTTAGTAGACAACACGTCTTCCTTGTCGGTTCCGAGTTCCGCCACGATTTCGCCAAAGGGGTTTGCGACACAACTGCCGCCCACATACTGAACCGAACCGTCATGGCCTACGCGGTTAGCCATGGCCACGAAAACCTGATTTTCTTGAGCCCGAGCACGAATGGCTAAACGGTGGGTGGGACCATACGGAGCCATGTTACCATTGGTGAGGATAATCAGTTCGGTGCCAAGTAATGACGTGGCCCGAGAAGGTTCGGGAAACTCAATATCATAACAAATTAGTAGGCCTACTTGGCCCCAAGGCAAGGTAGCCCGTCCTACCGTATCCCCAGGATCCAGCCAGCGTTCGTTGGTCCATAAATGGATCTTTCGATAAGCCAACAAAACCCCCTCGGCTCCGACCAATACCGATGTGTTATAAACTTTCTCGTCGTGAGCTTCTAAGAAGCCCACCACAATATGCGTCGCCGCATCGTTTGCCAGTCTACGCAACCGCTGTACGATGGGCCCAGATAGCGGCTCTGCAAGACGATGCCCGATGGACTCTCCGAGAAATCCCGTCACGTAACATTCTGGGAAGACAATCACGTCATGGCCGCTTCCGTACTCCCGGACCACCTGGCTAATTCGTTCCATATTGTGTTCTACGTGACCGTCTTGACATGCGAGTTGGGCCAACGCCAGTCGCAGTGGTGCCATCTTCTTGTTCCCTCCCTATGGGAATCGTCCCGTGTGTCGCTCCAACGGCCCAGCGCATTCCCCGACACTAAACCAGGATCGGGAATGCGCTAGGAGCTGGACTTCATATATTACTCGTCGGCAATGACGCTCCCGACTCGCTGTTCCAGATCCGGGACTTGCCGTCGTCGAATCAAGGCATAGATCAAACCAATCACCAGGACCGCTAAAATAATCCAGGGGAAGAGGTTAAACGGTGCCGGCTGACCCGGTTGAATTAGACCCCACATCGGAAGAATTAAGAACGCAATGCCTAAAATGGGCACGATCAGATGCTTCCACGATGAGAAAATGTTGCGATGGTGCCGTAGATAATACACGGGAAGCGCGACATTGAGCGCGAGATAGACTAAGGCAATGGGGATGGTGCCTAACGACCCCATCTCACCGGCAATGGTCAACGCGGATCCGTGACTCGCCCAAATCAGCGTGAGCAGGAGTGCAAACACCGTATAGATGGTCAACGACATCCAGGGCGTCCCATAGCGGCTCACTTTGCCCAGCGCGAAAGGGAGCAAGCCTTCGCGACCGGCACTAAAGATCATCCGGGTCTGTGCTGTGGTTGCGCCCAATAGGGACGAAAAGGTACTGGTGAGGCCGGCCAGGTACACCAAAATCATAAACGGACCCAGTGCCTTGCTTGCGGCGGTGACAAAAGGCACCGCAAGATTTCCAATCGTCGACGCGTTATTATGAAAGACAACGGACGTGGACCAGGCCATCAGCACGTAAACAATCGCGACGAAGATGGTCGCGGTATAAATCGCACGAGGGACCGCGCGACGGGCATTGCGAGTCTCTTCCACCATGGCTCCTGGATTGCCGACCCCAATAAACATGAAAATGGCAAGCGGGAAAGCCAGCCCCATTCCGGATAGACCATTTTTAATATGGGCGGGATTAAAACTCGCGAAGTTGATATGCGAGGCATTGGTGGCGATCATCGCCACCATACTAACCAAGATTAACAAGAGCTCGAATGCAAAAGAGGCCATCGCCCATCGTGCGGAAATTTTCACGCCGCGGTACACCAGATAGGCGACAAATGCCACGAAGACGATAGTGATGGGTTCCCAGGGCACAGTAATATGGAGAAATTGTTGCAGCATCTGCGACGTCCAGGCACCCACGATGGCCATCACATAGCCCACCGCGACAATGTAGCCAAAACCTAACGCCCAGGCTGTCATGACGCCGGGAATGGCTCCGAAGGTCTTGCCGATATAGGAAATATAAGAGCCCGAGCTCGGAGTCACTTTAGTGAATTCCGCGAGACTATTAATCTTCAACAAAATCGCAATAGCTGCCACAATAATAGCGAGCGGGCTGGCCACGCCTGCGGCCGCCGCGATCACCGCAAAGGAAAAAAAGAAGCTCATTGCGGGTGCTGTATCTGCCAAGGATATGCCCAAAATATCCCCTAGCGTCAGTGAATCCTTCATCAATCTCGAGGCCTTTGGCGTCTTGGGTAGCAAATTAGTCAATGAACCTCACCTCACTGCGAGATTTTAAAGTCTACGGGACCTTAGAAAGAATTCTGCGACTTCACTGGATACTCCTTGACAATATTGCTCAAATCCTAAAAAATTTATTGGTCAACTGGGATAGGAGTGAGCGTTATCCTCACAGTCCAAGACAGTCTACAATTCCCCGAAATGCGTGATGCCCGTCTCATCGCTGGCGTTGAGGGTCTTAATCGCGAGATATCTTTTGCGCATGTGGTGGAAGAGCCCGACGTTGAGGCCTGGATCCAGCCCGGTTTATTAGTCTTAACCACGGGACAACACTTCCACCACGCCTCGGTCGGCAAGGAGTGGCTAAAGGAACTCGATGAGCACCATGTAGCCGGCCTTATCGTGGCCTGTGGACGGCATCTTCAATCGATTCCTAAAAGCATGGCAGTCGAAGCAGATCGACGCGCTTTCCCGCTCATTGAAGTGCCGTGGGACGTACCGTTTATCACCATCACTACAGCCGTTTATCGAAAAAACACCGAAGAACAGGTAAAGGCCTTAGAGCATTTAGCCGACGTGCAAACCCAAGTTAGCCAAGCGGCCTTAGCGGCCCGTTCCGTCGCGGATTTGATGCTGAAGTTTTCTTCAATCCTGAAGCGTCCGGTCCGCATCTTAACCCATAAAGACCCCATCCAAGGTCGAACGTTCCCGGTGCCCAACCCTACTTCGGATCTCTCGCTGGTATCTTTGGGGCCAGAACCCCTAGACCCTATTCATCTGCAGGTCGGGCGCCAGATTGCCATCATCACCGGGCTATTTATGCTGCGTGAGCAGGTGGCGCGCCAAATTGAATGGGATGCCCGCTCACATTTTATCACGCAAATATTATCCGGGAATCAGCCGTCGGAGCCTTATCTGGGCTGGGATTCCTATGAACCCTGGCGTTTTATGCCGACACACTCCCATTACCTCATTGCGTTGACACTGCCCGACCCCGTGAGGAAAGGCACCTCGGTTCCCAATCCACAGCTCACAAAATTTCGCCAACGGACGTGGGAACTCCTTGACCCACTCCGAACCTTTTTAACGATAATCCATCCAGAAAACATTTTAATCGCGGTGGTCGATGCCCATAGGGTCCAAGATGAGGAGATCACGACGCGGATTCAGGACATTCTCACCCAGTTCCCAGACGAATCTGCTGTTTTGGGGGATCCGGTTCCGGTTGAGCGAATACCTGCCGC
>JAKADJ010000327.1 GCA_021820645.1 Bacillota bacterium | reverse complement strand
TGGATCTCCTCTGTCAGGTCGTATTAGACAAAGAAGCCGTCGTCTTAGTCCAAGGACCTACCTATATGGAAGCCTTGGAGATTTTCCATAACTACACGGACCAGGTGGTGGACCTCCGGTGCGATCTACCGGGCCGCGACTTTGCCGAAGTGGTCTCTCACTATTTGGCCGCTGCGCCCAATCCCGGTGCTGTTACACTCCTCTATCTAGGATCCTCGTTTCAAAACCCGACGGGTCAAGTCTTATCGCGCGCATCGCGTGAATCCCTCATTGCCTTAGCCCGCCGCTATAATTTCTTAATCGTCGAAGACGGCGCCTATGATGCTCTCTACTTCGAGCGCCCATTGCCTGCTCTCAAAGCCCTCGATGCTACCGGACACGTGATTTATCTGGGGACGTTTTCCAAGACCATCGCGCCGGGCCTGCGCATTGGTTGGGTCGTGGGGCCGGCCGCACTCATCGACGCGATGGGCCGATTCAAAAAAGATCTAGGAAACCCTTTGATCGCGGCAATCACCTCCAGATATTTAGCCGACACCGATTTCGAGGTGCGCCTCGATTGGCTCCGAAGCCAGTATCGGCTGCGCGGAGAATTGGCCCAAGCAGCCTTAACAGAGTTTATGCCGACCTCCATCACCTGGTTGCCCCCACGCGGCGGATTTTTTATCTGGCTGCGCTACCCTGACTCTCTTAGTAATGAAAGACTCTTGGAAGAGTCTCGTAGACAGGGCGTGAGTTTCATCCCCGGGCAATATTTTTACCCATTCGCGGCTTCGACCACGCCGCATGCGCTGAGAATTTGTTTTAGTTACGAGACGCCGGATCATATTACCGAAGGGATTCGACGTTTGGGCCTAATCTTCGAAAGCATATAGGTTGCACCTTCAGCGGCTCGGGGGATCGTGACGTGCCGTCAGGTGAATCCAATAGGTCCGAGCTAGGAGAGCCATTTTACAAGCCATGCATTGCAGTATTCGGACGCGGATCGAGGCGGCAACCGGTCAAATTCCTAGCCGACAATCGCGGCTTTTGCCGATTCGCGCTGCACGCGGTTTTGATGTGTAGTGTACGCCTTATGATAAAAGAAAGCCGACAAGGCTGCCACGGGTAGGGTTAGGGTGAATAGGACCGCCGGATGTAACGTCTGGTACACGATCCCGCCTAGGCTATAGGCTAAAAATGTGGCCAGTCCTTGAGCCATCCCAAACAAGGCAAAATAACTGCCTTGCTGCCCGTCTCGCGGTAAGGCCCCCATCAAGGTCATGATAGGGCCGAGACTAAACACTTCGCCCACGCTTAACAGCACAATCGCAATGGTCCACCCCACGACTGTCTGCCAGAGTCCCCCAACGATGAGTCCCCCGAGCATCAAAAACCCGAGATAGCTTAGTGCCGCCGAGCTCTTGGTCGCCAGCCATCGGCTGACCACTAGCTGCAATCCAAACACGATGACCATATCGATGACACCCAGCGTGCCATACAAATGAGCCCCGGCGGGAAAGTGGCGCGACAGGTCGAGCGGAATGTTGGATTCGAACTGCATTTCAACCATGGCCCACAACACGAACGACGTCATCAAAAACGCAAAAGCCCGATCTTTGGTGAGAAGCTGCCACGGCCAGTTACGTCCTTTGGATTTAGCACCCGATGGTGCAGAGTGGGGGGCCGTCTCCGTGCGAAACACGACGCCTAACAGAATGGCCATCGCCAAGTATCCCAGAGCCGTCACGATGAAGGGCGTATTCGAGATGCCACCCATAAGAATGTCTGCTGAAAAGGGTAGCGCGATGGCCATCCCCACATTGTTGAGCCAATGCACATAATTTTGAACCGCCCCACGGTTCTCGCTGGTTACCGCGAGGTTAGCTAATCCACGCACACAAGCGTTTACGGTGGAAGCCGAGACTCCCATCACCACCAGGATGACCACCAGTGGCACCACTCCTCGCTCAAAGGCCATGACAAAGATAGCCACCGCCGTGATGACGCCTGCCGTGACGTAGGTGCGCAATAGGCCAAAACGTTCCGTAGCCCAACCTCCGATGAAACCCAAGAGGGCGCTGGACAGAAACCTGACCGATAGCAGCATACCGGCCTCTGCCGCACTCATTCCTAAGGTATGGGTGAAGTAGATGGTGAGAAACGGATAGAGCATGAACGCGGCGGCCGGGGTAATCAGGGACGCCGCAAACAGGGTTGCGGTTTGAGGATTTAACACGTTGCGCATTTCTTGGAAAAAATTTTGTTTTATAGGGGGGGTATCTATAGGATTCACTCCGTTATGAAATGATAGAGATCAATTGTCACGTTACCACAGATTCTAAGAAATGCCGAGATGTATGGACTCAAATGCGAGAATTCTGATCCTGGTGTATAGTCAGGCTAAACACCCGGTTCCGTGCCACTGCTAATGGACCCCATCGAGGGAGGCCTATGCGTCATGAATGCCCACCAAGCATCCTATGCGGAACGCTTATCTGAGACCACCACGGTGTTCGAGATGGTGGATCTCCTTGACCGCTACACCACCACCCACGTCGGCACTGCCCCGGCCGCCATTAAGCGACTTACCATTCGCAGGCTGGAATCACGCTATCAGGCTAAAGACGAGGAATTATGGAAATTGACGCTTGCGTTAGCGCACTCCGGCCATCCCACCGCCGAAGAGGTGGCCGCCATGCTACTCAGTAAGCTCTATGCTCAGCATGCAGAAACTGTAGCAGAGGAACTCAAGCGACTCGCCGAAAGCGCAAATTGGGAGGTGCGCGAATGGGCGGCCAGCGCCCTAGGCGAAGTGACGCTGCACTACTATAACCAAATCCACCCCCGTCTACAGGAGTGGATCCATGACCCATCGGAAAACGCGCGGCGGGCCGTAGTGCTCGGAGCCATGTACGCCAGTCATACTAAAGACAGTGGGATGGCGCATAGCTTACTGGATCTATTGACGCCACTACTATGGGACACTACCCCATACGTAAGAAATAACCTGGGCCCGTTTGCCTTAGGTGACGGATTCTCACGTCGTTGGCCGGATCTCCTGCTCCGGCGCTTGACCGAATGGTCCCGGGAGCCCGACGAGCCGGTGCGCTGGAATCTTGCCATGGTGTTTTCGGCCCAGGCTGGCGCCAGCTTGGCCCCAAGGGTGCCCGAGGTCCTTCGCATATTGTCCGGGGATACACGCCAGGTGGTGCAAAAAGCCTGGAAAAAGGCCTCTCAACGCATTCAAAAAGAGAACCCGGGATGGACCTGGCCAGAAGTTAGCAGCAGCTTTGGGTTGATTGCTCAAGTCATAGCCGGCCCCACCCGGTAACAAAGGAGTGTCACGGATGCCAAAACAATACGTTTACTGGACCCGTACCACGTTGGCCAACGACTGGGATGTTGCCGTCGCCACCACCGAACACGGTCTGTGCTACCTGGCGTTGCCCAGGGACTCGGTCCAAGGGCTTAGAAATTGGGTGGCCAGGCATATCGATGGCTCTCTTTTGCAAGAAGACCCTTTGGCTCTCGAACCTGTGGTCCAAGAGCTTAATGAGTATTTCTCCGGATTGCGACGGGAATTTTCGGGACCAGTGGATCTGTATGGCACTCCGTTCCAGGTGGCGGTGTGGCGT
>JAKADJ010000326.1 GCA_021820645.1 Bacillota bacterium | reverse complement strand
ACCGATGACGATCCCAGAGCTGTGGTTAAGTTATTCGCGAGGGGGCTTACGATGCCCATGGAATGCGCCATGGCGATCATGGCCGGCGGGCCCACGGCATTCATCCACTTGACGGCGCAAATATTATCCGACAAGGCAATGGCATAGCGAATCGGGAGCGGCCCATTATACACGTGCCCGTAGTTATGCGGTACGTACCATTTACCATTGCCGGCAGGGAAACGTACCGGTGCCGAATCTTGGATGGCCGAGGTCGAATAGCCCTTATTAATGACGGTGGTGTAAAGAAAATATTTCATGGTGGAACCGGGTTGCCGTGCCGCTTTCGTGGCCCGATCGAGTTGGGTATTGGCGTAGTTGACGCCCCCCACAATGGCTTCGACGTAGCCGTTGGTGGGATTGATGGCGCTGAGACCGACTTCGGGCTCCAAGACTCCATGCACTAAGGACGTCGCGGGCATATAGTCTTTGATGGCGGTCTGGGCCGCTTTTTGCATAGTCCAATCCATGGTGGTGGTAATCGAGTAGCCGCCATTGTAAAGATTCTTGGCCACGCTCGGATCCAGGGTGGCGAGCTGATCCGAAAGAAATTTGGTATAGTATGGCGCTTTGTCACCAGCCAGGGGTGCCCCCGATAGTTTGAGAGGGGTGTTGATGGCTGCCGTTTCCTGGCTCTTGGTGATGTAGTGTAAGAGGTACATCTGATGGAGCACCACATTGCGCCGAGCCACCGCAGCGCGCGGATTTACGTAAGGGTCATAATAGCTCGGGGCATTGACCAACCCCGCCAGGAGTGCGGATTCGGGAAGCGTGAGGGTGCGGGCACCATGGCCGAAGTAGACTTCACTGGCGGCTTGGATGCCGTAGGCTCCCTCTCCGAAGTAGACGTCATTGAGGTACATCGAAATAATTTGTCGTTTATCGTACATGGTCGACATCTTTAGGGTAATCAGGAGTTCTTTAAACTTCCGGGAAAAAGTTCGGACATCGGATAGGTAGAGATTTTTGGCCAGCTGTTGGGTGATGGTGCTTCCCCCTTGGACAATCTTACCGGCAGTAATATCGATGACGGCGGCCCGCAAAATGCCAACCGGATCGATGGCCGGCTCAATCCAGTAGGTGTCGTCTTCGATGGCCACCAAGGCGTTTTGGGCGCTATCCGGTATTTGGCTGTAGGGGATTGGCATCCGATTTTCAGTGCCATAAAGGACACTGACTAAGCGGCCTTTTTGATCATAAATTGTCGTGTCAGCTGGTAAGTTCGGGGCTGGCAACGCAAGCCAGGCCGTGGGCAAGAGCACGGTCGTGGCTCCTACCACTAGAGCCGGCAGGCTAATCATGGCACCGGTGTTGCCCACTTTATCTCGCAAGCGACGCCAATAAGTGGCGACACGGTGCTTGGGGTTCTTGTGTCGTGACTTCCGAGACTGCATCCAGAGCCCTCCTTTTCCGAGCTAGTATTGCCCGTTTCGACCGATCCTTTCCGGTTGGGAGGAATTTCGCTAAAAAACCCAGGGACGGGTATGCTATCAACGAAAAACGTTGTATTCTAAGGGACGGCTCGCTATAATGTGCGAAGTATTTTCTGGAACCTGAGGAAGGACGTGGCGTCGTGTTAGAGACCCCGAAAAAGTTTACTTTACTCGCTGGATCGGCCGAAGGACCCACGCGGCTCAATGCGTTTGATCATGCGTTGTTGGCCGCTGGCATTGGCAATGTTAATCTCCTGCGGGTCAGCTCGATTTTGCCCCCCAACGCGACGGAAGTGAATGAACTGAAGATTGTGCCGGGACAACTCATGCCCACCGCTTATGGGACCATCACCTCTGAGACCGAGGGCGAACTCATTTCTGCGGCCGTGGCGATTGGAGTTGGGGAATGGGATGAGTACGGCGTCATCATGGAATTTTCCGGGCGTTGCGGTAAAGAACAAGCCGAAGAACAGGTGGCGGAAATGGCTCGCACGGCCTTTTTGCAGCGTGGGCGCGAGATTAAGCGGATCATTGTCAGGGCCAGTGAACATCGGGTCGAGAAAATTGGCTGTGCGTTTGCGGCCGTAGCGCTCTGGTATTAACCCTGTAAGGACCTGTCAAGAAAGGAGAAGCGGGATGGCGTTTCCCCCCGGACGGGGTGGAGGTTCCCGCACAATTTGTGATGAAACTTTGGTTTACGGAAGATCAGACCGATAGCGTACGGCTCGGTCTCAAGATAGAATCTTTGTTGTGGAAAGAAACCACCGCCTATCAAGAACTGGTGGTGGCGAACACTGATGCCTATGGACGTTTATTGGTACTCGATGGAGCGGTGCAGACGACGATTGGGGACGAATTTGTCTACCATGAAATGATTACCCATGTGCCGTTGGCTCTGCACCCGCATCCGAAAAAGGTTGCGGTGATTGGGGGTGGCGACGGTGGAGCCATCCGCGAGATTTTAAAACATCCTTCCGTTGAAGAGGCTCATCTCATCGAAATCGACGAAAAAGTGGTGCAGGCCTCTTTACGTTTCTTTCCTGAAATTGCGGTGAGCTTGGATGACGAGCGGGCCTTCGTCCACTATACCGATGGGATTCAGTGGGTCAAAGAAGCTAAAGATTTTGACGTCATCATTGTCGACTCCACCGATCCCGTGGGTCCCGCCGAAGGGCTTTTTGTCCCCGAATTCTATCGAAGCATTTATCAGGCACTAGGAGACCACGGAATCATGGTAGCCCAGTCCGAATCCCCTTTCTTACAGCCCCATCTGATACGGCGTGTGATGACAGGGATTGGGGCAGCGTTCCCCGTGACCAAACTCTACTTGGCCGCGATTCCCACCTATCCCAGTGGGCTCTGGAGTTTTAGTTTGGGAGCCAAAGGCGATCTGGTGAGTGATCTGAGGCCGCATCTCATGGACATGCCTACTCGTTATTGGACGCCCCAAATCCAAAAGAGCTGCTTTGACCTGCCTAAATTTGTTCAAGAGCTGGTGCGTTAGATGAGTGATAGGTTTTATCGGACCGACCGATTTCTAGGCATGAATAGCGCGTGGCAACCCGCCGATTGGATCTATTTCGGCATCCCGATGGACTTTACGGCATCGTTTCAACCGGGATCCCGATTTGGCCCAGCACGAGTCCGAGAAAGCTCCTATGGCATCGAGACCTATTCCTGGGCCCAGGATCGGGACTTGGAAGACCTAGCGATCCATGATGCCGGAGATCTGGAACTCCCGTTTGGGAATGTCACGGCAAGCCTTGCCCACATTTATGAGACCGCGGATCAGATTCTTACCGAGGGCAAACGCTTTTTTGGTCTCGGTGGCGAGCATCTGGTGACTCTACCCTTGATTCAAGCTGTCGTCGCCCGCTATCCGGAGTTGGTGGTGATACATTGGGATGCCCACGCTGATTTGCGCGACGATTACCTGGGTGAACGCCTCTCGCATGCGACCGTATTGCGACGCGTGGCGGAACTCTTAAAACCCCGCCATCTCTTGCAATTTGGGATTCGATCCGGGACCCAGCAAGAAGCCCAGTACGCACGGCAACACACCCGACTCCATCCACACCACGTATTAGAACCGTTGACCGCGGTTCTCGATGAGTTGCGCGACCGTCCCGTCTATGTCACCATAGATATT
>JAKADJ010000325.1 GCA_021820645.1 Bacillota bacterium | reverse complement strand
GCCGTTCGAAAGGATGGCGCGCTCATGGCCTTTTAGACTTTGTAACATGGGTCCCGCATCACGATACGCCTCTGGTTGATACCAAGCCTGAATTAAGTCTTGGGCCGAATCCGCACTCACCTCAAGCCGCAAAGACTCTAACGCGAAGTGCAACGCGTCGGCGGTGATTTGCTCAAATGGCGCATACCGATCCATAACAGTGCGTAAGAACGCATATTCTAACTGCTTGCGGCGCCATAGGTCCAATAAGGGGCGTGCGTCCTTTTCACCCACAACCATCCCACATGCGTGCTCAATTTGGCTAACGTTCCACAAAGTGCCATACGCATCGAAGACAATCTTCATCGGGCCCCTCCTCTCATCAAGATCTTGGCGTGGCCAGCAGTTCCACTGCCGTTTGGACTCGATCGATTTGTGTGGCCACATCGTGCGGGGTGCCGACCAACTTCCCGAGAGGAGCCCTTACGAGACTGACTCGCGGGGGCTTCACCACATCAAGAATCGAGGCCATCCCCCCTAAGACCACTGTCGCCAACCCCGCATCTTCCAAATACCGTGCCATCAGTCCCACGGACTGGTGACACACCGGTCAGCCTGGGACCAAGAGCACGCCGTCGACCTCACTGGCCCGCAAACCCTGCAATATTTCGGGAGCGGAGGTTTTAAAAAATGGCCGCGGATCCGGTTGGTATCCCATGAAGCTGTAGTTGGTGTCAGATACCGCCCCGATTACGCCTCGCTGTGCTAATTCGTCGAGCGCTTTAAGCGGGAACACCGTATTATAATCTTCCTGGGCGGCCGTTGTGTCGTAATGTCCATGATGCACTTGCCACGTATTCAAGGGCCCACTAATAACCCGAAAGGTCGAATCGCCAAGAGGATCATTGGCGTCAAACGGGGCTTGGTCGGGCCGTGAAATACCCCCAGAACTAATCACCGCGATACGAGCGGAGGTGAGCGGCTTGTTCAATGAAGTCAGTACCGGTTCGGGTCCGGCTATCCAAGGATAGCCGTCGAAAGCGCTCTTCCAATTACGGGCATATAACGCTTCTTGATGCGATGCGAACCACGCGCGATAGGCCTGGTCCCACTTATCCGGAATAGGGTTCTTATTCACTGCCATGATGTTCCCTCGCTTTCATCATCTTCGTAAACGGTCCCGTCACCTCGCCACTGACGCCGATGGCAAACACGACATGGCTTCGGTGTGACATGGGTCCCGAAACACGTGGGTAGTAGCCCACCCAGCTCGGAAATCTGAAGTTAGTGTCAGGTCAAACAGGCGGATCAAGCGGATGTCTTTCGGCGTCCATAGTCATCGAGGCTCGGCGGGCCGAACGGGCCCTTTATCGTGGGGGCCAGATGGAAACACCTCGCTACTGCTCCGCGATCGCGGAGCGAATGCCAGCGATTTGGGCCTTGCGGTCCGAACTGCCGAAAATTGCACTACCTGCCACAAAAACGTTGGCTCCAGCCTGACTCATCAGGGCCGCCGTGTTGGGGTTAATTCCTCCATCCACTTCAATTAGCACCTCGGCGTGCCCGGTCCGGTCTAGCCAGTCCCGGAGTTTACGCACTTTGGAAACCATGGCCGGGATAAAGGATTGGCCTCCAAATCCGGGGTTCACGGTCATGATGAGGATATAATCGAGATCGTCCAGCACATACTCCAAGGCGTCCAGTGGTGTCGATGGATTAAGCGCCACTCCCGCCTGGACTCCCCCTTGACGTATCATCTGAAGCGCTCGGTGCAGGTGCGGGGTCGCTTCTGCGTGAAACGAGATGCTCGTTGCGCCCGCCTTAATAAACTGAGGAATATAAACTTCCGGCGATACAATCATTAAGTGACAATCCAGCGGAGCCGAAACCATGGGATGTAACCACTCCACTACGAGTGGCCCCATTGTAATATTAGGCACGAATTGCCCATCCATAATGTCGACATGAATCCAATCCGCACCGTGGCTTATTACATTTTCAACCTCTTGCCCAAGTTGGGTGAAATCTGCAGATAAGATCGATGGAGCGATGAGTCGTGGCTCTGCCATCCAAATCCTCCTTATCTTAGGGCTGGCCGACCACCAGCTCTTCCTGCTTAACGTTGCGATCCAAAAATACAATCCGGCTTGCCACTAGTATACGCGACACGCGGACGGGATCGAAATGTCCTGCCTCTAAATGCCCACTTATGTGCTCCGCAAGCACGTGCCAATCCGATACCCTTCGAGGTTGCTCTTGATCCACCAATCGGGCATAGCAATACGCCCGACCAGCCATCAGTAGCCAGACGACTCGGGCGCATCAACGCACGACGCAGCGTGGAAATTTATTCCAGAGGAGGAGTAGTTTCGGGATTTCGCATGAAAGTGGCCAGGATCAAATCGACTACCGCCACCACAACACCGACCGCCACGGCACTCCAAATATAGCCGAAATAATGAATCGACGGGTAAAAAAACCGCGTAAAGGCAATACTCGTCACCCCCGTCGCCACCACCAAGCCAACAAGGGACCGCCCATAACGAGAGAGATAGCCGCCAAACATTTCGTCTGCCAAGTACCCTAACACGCCAATCGCCACGGCCATCAGCGCCACGCCCGACAAGGCCACCGGAGGAAACGTGTGAAATGTGGATTTCAATATCCAAATTGTTAAGAAAGCCACGATGGCTCTCGTTATGGCGCCGGTCCAATTCACGCCTTGGTCAACTCCCCTCGAAAAACATGTTGTGCCTAATATGAGTTATCCCCCTGAAAATTATTCCGCAAAATTGGTCGAGGCCCGTATAGGGGCAGGTCCTTTGGGCATGCTAGTGCCACCATCCTGTGGAGGGGATTATTCCGTGACAATGAGAGGGACGCGCTTTATCGGCATGCTACTGGGGTTAACCATTTTAGGCACCGCATGCGGAGTGATGGCGGCTCCATCCCCACACCATGGCGGCTCCGCCAGTAAGCCCTTAGAGTCCGTCAACAACACCAAAAATCATGCCTTATCAGGCAAGCCCAATCGAGCTAAAGTCAAGAAAGTTACCAGCACATCGAGCATGGGGCCGGGTGCGGCCACCATCAGGCGTGGAGCGATGCTCTTTCGCGCCGAGTGTGCGGTATGTCACGGTCCCGCCGGAATTGGTACCCATAATGCGCCGAGACTGGCTGCACCGACCGGCGTCGTCAATACATTTAAGACGGAAGCGAGCTTGGTCGCCTTCATCTCCTCGCAAATGCCAGCCGACCACCCGGGATCCCTCACCCATCAACAGGCACGTGAGGTCGGCTCCTACGTCTGGCACATTGCCGAAGCCAAATAGTTTCCAGTCACACTCGTCCGAAGAGGCAACGGCTTCGTCGATCGGGGCACCTGCTCATCAAGATGTCAAATCGACAACGACTATCTGAAGGTGTGGCAAAGGGTTTGCGCCCTCTTACGCCCGTCTTGAAAGCCCCACAACAAAAAATACCACACGCAATTGCCAGAAAAGGCGTCGGCACCCGTCACACGCCCCATTGGGCCGCCCTAGCGGAACTTTCCTAGTTAGGAGCCTAAAATTGCCTCAAAGCCACGCCAGGCAACAAATCTGCGTATTATATAAAGATGTGACCGTAGTATGGCAGAAGGGC
>JAKADJ010000324.1 GCA_021820645.1 Bacillota bacterium | reverse complement strand
CTTATGGGGCACCTGTCCATTATTAGGCATGTATTAGGCGATGAGGCGTGATGCGAACGATCCGATCCGTGGTCCTGGAACAGGTTACTTACGACGGTTGTTTGTTTTGCATCGTGTAGCTCCCGCTGTGGTGTTTGGGTTGTAGGAGTCGCTTTACACCGAGCGGGTCGCGGGGATCGCGAAAATTGAACAAGAAAGGGCGTGGAAGTATCAAGCCCAAACATACGGGGCCCAAGTGGTGGGACGGGCATACGCCATCGATTGTCGATGTGATGCCCAGTGCACTGTATTTGGCGGGGGGAAATCCCGGGTATGAGATGACTTTGCCGACTAGGGCTCGAGAAGACACGACGCAACAAGTTATCGTGTGGCTCATTGATGGGTTTGGATACCATCAGGTGGAGGAAGCGCTAAGACGTCAACTAATGCCGACCCTGGAGCGTCTCTTAAGCACCCGGCGCGGGCATCTTGAGTCCATGATGACGGTGTTTCCCTCGATGACCCCGGTGGCGCTGGCTAGTTTGATGACCGGGAGCTTTCCCGAGCAGCACGGGGTTGTGGGGCACATCATTGAGGTTGGTGGTCAGTCGGTCGATGTGATCCGGGAACCGCTACCGGGTTCCCTGGTGCTAGAAAGTGGAAGTATCGCCGAACGGGCACGCCAGGCCGGAATACCCTACCGTGTGGTCATTGAAAATCGGTTACGCAACGGCCCATTGACTAATCTTTTGCACCGCGATGCCGACCAAATTGATACCTTCGTGGTGGCATCCGGCCTTCCCGTTGTGGTCAAACGGGCACTGGACCAGCAACAGACGGGCCTTATTTACGTATACTGGTCGGGACCCGATTCTATCAATCATCAGCGCGGGGCATACGGAGCGGAATGGGTCGCGGAGATGCGTTGGCTTGACCACTGCCTAGAAGAAATAGTATCGCAAACGCGACCCGGTGCCTGGTTATGGATTACAGCAGATCATGGCCACATTCCCATGCAAGGTACCCTATCGTATGCGGAGTTCCGCCATCAATTTCCGGATCTTCCTGAGTTGCCTACGATGGTTGGACCGGGAATCGCTGTCGAAGTGGAGAACCTATCGGCAGTGCAGGAATTTTTAATGGCGTGGGCCCCGGTGCCGATAGAGGTTATGAACGTGCGAGAGTTAATGAAAGCGGGCTATTTTGGCCCGGGTCTAGACACTCGGTATGCGACACGTCTCGGCCCGCAGGTCTTAATGCCGCCGTCAGGGTGGTACTGGAAGTTGAAGCCAGACAAGGCGCTCCAATGGAGCCACGGCGGAAAAAGCCTGGATGAAATGACGATTCCTTGGATTGAAATCGATTTAGGGGGCCGGATGTGAAGATCGACACGTTGTTTTTAGACATTGGTGGTGTAATTCTCGACCCCGACAAGAGATTTTGGACCCGGCTAGAAACCGATCACGGAATAGCTCCGGGGGCTGAAGAGCTCTTCTACGGTGAGGATGGGCCCTGGCACGCGTGTAAAACCGGACAAATGAGCTACGAAGATTATGTCACGGAGATGGCAAAGCGGTTAGACATGGAACGTGACGTGCTCCATGCCTTACGGGCAGAATTGGAATGGGTGATAATCCGTCCCATGGTGGACTGGGCTCGCCAGGTGAAAGAGAGCCATCGGCCCCGAATTGTCGCGGTTAGTAACGCGGATACCACCCTGGAAGAACGGTTAGAAGTTTTGCAGGTCGCAGATTTATTTGATGTGGTCGTCAATTCGGCGCGGGTGGGGTTGGCCAAACCGGACCCGGAGATTTATCGTTTGGCTCTAACTTACACCACCTCGGAACCGGGTGCTTGTCTCTTTGTTGACGACCGCGAACGCAACATGCCTCCGGCTGAGGCGTTGGGTATTCACACGCTAGTTTACCGAGGATTCGAGAACTTTTCGCAAGCAATAGGGACTTATTTCGAATAAGGGTGATACCGTATGGCTCGCGTCAAGTGTGAAGCGGATGCGGTGTTTATCGAATTGAGTTGGGCCGATAAAGTGCTCGCGTTATCGGGTTCGCTTCATATTCCATACACCCATATCACCAAAGTCCATGCGGATCCAGTACCACATTCTTGGTATCGGGGAATGCGCATTGGGACCAACCTACCGGGGTTTAAGGTGGCAGGTACGTTTGTGAGTGCGGAAGGTATTATTTTTTACGACTTCAAGGACCCGAACCGCTGTCTAACATTTGTCCTAACCCACGAACGCTACTCTAAGGTAGTCGTGGAAGTTGACCCCGATCACGATGCCTCTCTGTTATTCCAACAAATTCAGGCTCGATTGCCAGAAAGAGACTAGCCTCGCGTCAGCATGTGACGCGAGGCTAGTCTCTTCATCGGTTATGGGTCATTCTTTCTAACGTAGCAACCTACGGGTTGAAATATCCCGCTCCGTAGTATGTGTTGGTGTAAAATGTGCTGTTAAGGTTGGAAACCATGACGGTTTGACCTGGGGCTGGCGCTTCCACAAAGGCTTGGCTGTACCCGAGTGGCGGGTATGAGCCGATGTAAATGCCGACGTGAGAGGCACCTGGCCCACTGGCACTAAAAAACACCAGGTCTCCCGGCGCCAGCTGCGATTTGGCAATCTTAGTCGATGCCGCATACTGGGCGTAACTCGTTCGGGGGATACTGACACCGTTTCTCCCAAACACGTATTGCACCAGACCCGAACAATCGAAACCGGCCGGGGAAGTACCGCCCCACACGTAGGGCACTCCCAGATAAGACAGTGCGGTCTGACGGATAGCTTGTCCGAAACTAACGGGTGCACTGGCTACCGGAACCGATGCACCCGCGGTTCCGCTTGCGGGGATCGACAGCACCTGGCCCACTTGAAGCGCATTGGGATTGCTCAGATGATTAACCGCCGCGAGCGTTTGCCATGACATCCCGAATTGGGACGCAATTTGCCCGAGCGTGTTTCCGGGTTGCACCGTGTAGCTGCGTGAAGATCCACTTGTGGTTGGGGCAGAGGCAGGTGCCTGGCTCGCAGCTCCGCTTACCTGAAGAACTTGTCCTACCTGAAGCGCATTGGGATTGGACAAGTGATTAATGGCCACCAAGGTGGCGACGGTGGTGTGGTACTGAGCGGCAATTCCGCTCAAGGTATTACCGGGTTGCACCGTGTAGCTCCCATAACTACTAGTGAAACTTGGGCCCGCCGTTGCGGTCGCGGCTTGAGTTGAAGTGTTGGTGCCGAGGGTTATCACTTCACCCACCTGAATCAGATTGGGGTTTGCTAGATGGTTGAGGGAGACCAAGGCCGCAACCGTAGTATGGAACTCGGCTGCGATACTACCTAAGGTGTTACCCGGTTGCACCGTATAGCTGTCAGGACTCGCTAAAAACGCCACGCTGGCCTTGACCGAGGCGGATTTAAGCGGAACGGTCTGCGGCACAGCGCCATGGCTACCCGATACCGCAATAAACGCGCCTAACGCGGCCGTAGCCAATAGGGTTGATGGTCGAATTGCCATTAAGTATAAGAGGCTCCCTTCCTTCCATTATTGCCTTCGGGGTTAGTTGATGGGTTCGGGCTGGAGGCGCCCTACGCAATGATGCGATTCACCAAAAAGCATTCATGCTTTT
>JAKADJ010000323.1 GCA_021820645.1 Bacillota bacterium | reverse complement strand
CCTACGCGTGAGGGATTTGGAAGCCGAACAATTACTAGTCCGTGTTCAACAAAACGATCAAGGCGCCATGATGGCTTTTTATGATCGATACTTTGGTATGGTGGCAGGGTTTTGCCGGAAAATCCTGACGGGATCCAATGCGTCGGTTGCGGATGAAGCCATTCAAGACACCTTTTGGTACGTGTGGAAACATGCCGATAAGTTTGATGGGTCTAAAGCGGCCCTGACGACATGGCTTTATATCATTAGCCGTAGTCGATGTCTTGATGTGCTCCGGCATGAAAAAACTGTAGAGGATGTCACCGAAGAGCTTCCGGAGACGGAACGAGGGGCCGATGACGAGCCGTTGGTTACAGAAGTCCTGGGTCGACTCGAGCAAACCCGCCTAAACGACGCCATCCAAAGCCTACCGCCCCCGCAGCAAGATGTCATTCGGAAGATCTACTTATTGGGATATACCGCCAAAGAGGTGGCCGAGAGTCAAAATATTTCGCTGGGCACCATAAAAACTCGGTTACGTCTCGCACTGGATAAACTTAGAAGGTTGATGGAAGAGGAGGTCGGGGCAGATGAATCATGATGGCGCATTAAATGCCTTGCCTTTATATTCCATGGATCTTCTGGATAGCGCCGAGGCTAAGGAGCTCGAGGCGCATCTAAAAACCTGTGCCGCATGCCGTCAAGAGCTGGAATCGTTGGCGATGGTAAACGAAGACCTTATCACCGAATTGTCCCATGAAGATTGGTCCGGCCATGAGAAATTACACGACGATTTTACCAAAAAGCTCCTGCATGAGCCCATCAGTAGTCCCATTCCGCTCCGACGTCGTCCGCGACCCAGTTGGAAAATGGGTGCGTGGGCTGCTACGATTGCGATTGCGCTATTAGGATGGGGTTCGGCTTATCAGGCCCATCAAGAGGCCAGTTACAGCAATCAAATCCTAGCCATGGTCAGCCATGGCCAGCAAGTGCCCTTAGCCAGTACCACGACAGGAGCAGTGCGGCACGTCGATCTCTATGTGCAGCCTCGTTCTAATAAGGCTTTGGTTTGGGTTAAAAAGCTCCCACCAATCCAGCCTAACCAAGTCTATGAAGGATGGTGGATCGTGGGTAAGGCGCCGGTTCCAGCGGGAACCTTCAAAGAGGGCCCCCATTTTCTCGCCAGGCCCCGTGGAGCGAGTGCCTTCGCAATCACCATCGAACCCTCAGGAGGTACCACAAAGCCCACCACGCCGATTCTGGTGGTAGGCACCGTCTAAAATCTCGACCCCAAGAGATCTACCACCCCATGATGAGTACGCGCGCGGTGAGAACCAAGAGAAATCCAGGGACTCCAAGAACCCCCACGACGCCTGCCGTTACAGGATTGAGACCGATCAAAAATCCTGTGGGTCCCATCACCCGATCCCAGGTCCAGATCACGACGACAGCAATCGCCACATTCACCAATGTCTTCATCATCCACTTGGCGGGTGTCACGAACATCCGAGCCACAAGATAGGCCAGCACGAGGCCGAACCCTCCCGCCAACATTATCCGCGCCGGTAGCATGGTCATCCCCCCACCATCACCTTATGCGGCAGGGACAACCTCTAGAATCCCGAATGCTCCCGGATGCGCTTCAGACACTGGCGGTATAGCATCTCTGCCTCCTGACATAAACGAATGGCATGATCCACACTCGCGGGATCTGTCGCTTGCTCAAAATACGCCTGTTGCTGCATCCAATTCCGATACGCTTCTCGAAGCTCTTGGTCTCCCCAACCAGGAGGATCAATGGGCTCCCGGTTTTTGGTTCGTCGGCTTCTCCCCTCTTGTCCCCACACCGCCCTCAACCCCTTGCCGTGACTTATGACGTATTATATGCCATTTCTTACCACTTTGGTAATTTGCGGCAAATTCAGTTTCGGCTTTATTAAGGGGATGCCCCATCAGGCACAATGTGCGGGACAGGTCGTCAATCGCCTCGCGGCGATTGGTTTCGGTTGGCATCGTGTCAAGGTAGATTTTAAGCCAGCGGAGCCGATTTTGAGCGCTCCACCACCACAGTGCTTCTCGAACGAGATGGCGGCGACGATATAAAAAGAGACCTCCAAAGATACCAAGCCCGCCTAATCCCAAATCGATCCACTCTACTAATACCACAAAAATATCCATCATCTCACGCCCCTTCCTGCATTGGCATTATATTCCTGCCAGGGCGATCTGACACGGCGGATATTTTTGTGTGCACGATGGCTAGATTATATTTCTTGCCGACCCTCGAGCGCCTTAGTCAGTGTGACCTCGTCGGTATAGTCAAGGTCTCCACCCATCGGCAGTCCTCGAGCAATCCGTGTAACCCGAAGACCCATCGGCTTTAAAAGTCGACCTAAATAAAGCGCCGTGGCCTCTCCTTCGAGATTCGAGCTAGTCGCCAACACCAGCTCCACCGGAGATTCTTGGCTAATTCGTCGCAAAAGCTCTTTGACCCGCAAATCATCGGGTCCAATCCCTTCCATCGGAGAAATAGCCCCGTGGAGTACATGGTAACGCCCTCGATATTCCCGGGTCTTTTCCATCGCAATCACGTCTTTAGGTTGTTCCACGACCATAATGGTTTTCCCATCTCGCCCAGTATGACGACAAATCGTGCAGGGATCTTGGTCCGTAAAGTTAAAGCACACCGAACAATACCGAATCCGAGAACGCGCGGACACAATCGCACTCGCTAACAGCTCGGCTTCCCCTTGGGGCATATTCAATAGAAAGAATGCCAGGCGCTGAGCCGTTTTCGGTCCGACGCCAGGCAACTTCCCCAGTTCGTTTACCAAGTCTTGAATGGGTGTCGGATAGAGCATTTAGAAAAGTCCTGGCATCCCGGGGATGTTCATGTTTCCGGTTACCGCCGCAATCCGTGCCGATGCCAATTCTTGAGCCTTTTTTTGCCCTTCGCGGACCGCTGTTAAGATAAGATCTTGGAGCATCTCCACATCGGATGGGTCCACCGCTTGCGGGTCGATCGTAATGGACGCGATATCCCCATGACCATTGAATACCGCCTTAACCACACCGCCCGACTCGACTTCCACGGTTTCGAACTGCAACTCCTCTTGCACCCGGGCCACATCAGCCTGCATCTTCTGGACTTGCTTCATCATTTTTTGCATGTTATTGGGATTGAATCCCATCGTGATCGTCTCCTTTTGGTCCTAATGATCCGATATTTTCGTTCGCAATACTTCGCCATCCCTCAGTCAAATCCTACGATACGGATGTCTGGCCCAAACCATTCGCGCACCTCAGCCTTTAAGTCGACGGCAGGTTCGAAAGCGTCTCTAACATCCTTTAGCTGTGACTTGGTCGCCTTCGACTCGTCCGGTTTGGTAGATCCCGCCGGCGGACAGTCCGCCGCTAACGTATAGCGAATCTCGGGACCATATACGGCCCGAAGCGACTTCTCCAATAAATCATGGTGCAAGCCCGTCTTGATGATGTCCACATGCGCCGGGAACGCAAAGCACAAGGTAAGCCCTGCATCCGTTACCATACACCGTGCCTCTTTGATGAGGGCGTGCGTACTCGGTCGCTCACGACGCACCAATTCCAACACCTGGAGAAACCGGTCATCCCCTCCCACTTCGAC
>JAKADJ010000322.1 GCA_021820645.1 Bacillota bacterium | reverse complement strand
GGGCCGGTCTCTTGGCTGCACCGGTCTTGATCCATCGCACCGAATCCGCTGCGTGGGCAGAATGGGAGAGCGCTGCTCCACTCGATCCGGGGCTTCGAATGGCGGCCGACTGGGGCGTTATCATGATAATGTCGGCCGTCTTTGCGGGCTTAGGCTCAGGACTCGTGGCGGAGCCCGATGGTCGCCTGCATGTCTTTCTAATGTGGCTCGGCCCTTTTGGGTTCACGTCTATTGCAACGGTCTTGCTGACCCGAAAACTAGGACCCCTGTGGTCGATAGTTCTGGCGTCAGCCTTTTGGGGAAGCCAAACATTGGTGGGGGCGGTCGCGGTGCTCCATCGAGGGGTAGTGGGGATGCTGTGGTTTGCGAATATACAAGCCCCCTTATGGCCGAATCTAACCGCCCTGGCCGGTGGGCTGATCCTGGCAATGTATCTGGGACGGAAAGGACTCAGGACATGGAACTCCAATTAACCCGGGTGCGTCGCGAACCATACCTGCACGATGCCACGATCTATATCCCCGAGGGAATTACCACCGTTGACGGGCCCGACGTCACGGCCCGGGCTACGTTGGTGCGTATCTTGGCCCTCATTCAACGCGCGGATTCAGGCGAGATCCGTTTTAATGGGAAACGCGTGGGGTTATCGGGGTACCGTCGTCTGTGTGGATTCCTACCCGATCTGCATGGAAAGTGGTTCCCCGATGGGGCACGGGTGAAAGATGCCCTGAAATATTTCGCGGCGTTGTGGATGGTCCCACAACCGGATCGGGTCTGTGCACGGGAATTGGACCGCTGGGGTCTCGGGCCTGTGGGCCGCGAGCGCATATCGCGCTTATCATTTGGGCAGCAAAAGCGTTTTGCTTTGGCGGTGAGCCTTGTGATGGACCCAGTCATCTGGATTGCCGAAGCTCCATTTAGCGGGCTCGATCAGCCGGGACGGGTGATCCTACAAGATCTCTTGTGGCAACGTAGCACCTATGGGGACCTCACCGTGCTATCGGACCATTTTGAAGGCGACCACCCATGGCCCGTAACCACTAAACTCTTCGCTATCGATGGTGCGGTGGGGGAGGCACTATAAAATCCGAGATGAGAGGGCCCCATCGACATTGATGATGACCCTTAGAGATAACTCGACCTCCATCACCTAAAACATGTCAAAAACTCACCAAATATCATGAAATGAGCCCGATTAACAGTACGGTATCGCTACAATGGCTAAAGGGGCGGCACACTTTCAATAATCGAAGTCGCGACCGTGCCTACCAGGATAGCTGATATAGCGCTTCTTTTCCAGCGATAGCAGAACTGTCCAATGACGGCGCGGGATGGACGCATTACAATGGGTTGAGATTGATAAATCATGGATTCCGCGTGGCATGGAACCACCCAAGACATGGAAAATGTGCCCATCCTAGAGAGCGATTCGACCGATCCATGGAGCGAAGGGATCCGTCGAATGTTCCCATTTACCCCTGCCACCGCGTGGATTACTATGAAACGGACCTAAGAACTGGGGAGAACCTTATGATTACCTATTCGGATTCCGTAACCATGATAGCTGCTAGCCAGATCGGCGCCGGATTCTTTGGCGGCTGGCCGAACCCGCCAACGGCTGAAACGCATCTCAGGATTCTTCGTCAAAGTCAACATGTGGTGGTCGCGCGTAGTGGAGTGGACGGCCCTGTCGTCGGCTTTATTACCGCCATTAGCGATGGCGTGCTCTCGGCCTACATCCCGCTGCTGGAAGTTCTCCCGGAATACCGGAATCAAGGCATTGGTCGGGAATTGACCCGTCGGATGCTCGACATGCTGTCCACGTTTTACATGGTCGATCTGGTCTGCGATGCGGATTTGGAGCCGTTTTATGGGGGAATGGGGATGATCCCGCTACGGGCCATGTCGCGACGGCATTATGCCTATCAGGCTGGACGTCCGGCTCGAAACGCCCCCGAGACTGATGTGTAGAACCGGTAAAGGCTCGTGGTTCTCGAGAAATTTGGCTTGCGATGATTGGGGTCCGACCTGAAGAATATTGGGGAAGGGAAGGATGCCGATGGCCGAATGGCGCGCTCTATATGACCAACAGCTCCGGTACGGTTATCACACGCCGGGCTACCGACGCGAAGTTACGCCTTACTTGGTGCGCTATGTGTCGCTTTGGGAAGAAAAGGGTTACGTGTTATGGTCGAATCTCGACACGACTTCGGCACCTCGGATCATCCAAGACGAGATGGCCTATTTCAAGGCGATGGGCCAGCCGTTTGAGTGGAAGGTCTTTGATTACGACACCCCTGTCCACTTGCCAGATCTTTTGGTTAAGGAGGGATTTCAAGCGGATGAACCGGAAGCTGTAATGGTTAAGAGCGGGACAGTGGCGAAGGTCTCAGGACACCTGCCATTAGTCACCGAAATTACCACGGCGGATGGGATTGACGATATCATCAGGTTGGAACAAGCGATTTGGAATCAGGACTTCGATGATCTCAAAGTCCGGCTACTCCGTGACAAAGACCAACGCCCGAATCACCTCTTTCTCTACGGGGTTTATCAAGGCCGACAACTGGTCAGCGCGGCGTGGATGTATCTTGAACCCGGATCCTCGTTTGCGACACTGTGGGGTGGCTCAACCCTTCCTGCCTTTAGAGGGCGGGGATGCTACACGGCTTTGCTTCAAGGTCGGAGTCAAAAAGCCTTAGAGGCAGGACATCTCTATTTGACCGTGGACGCGCGGCTCATGAGCCGGCCGATACTTGAACGCAACGGATTTTGGTGCCTCGCCACCACGACGGGGTTTCAGTCACCCAACCACAACTAGCGGTTACCATAGTATGGAGCGGTTGGATTGTTCGCCACCAACGCTCATCGTGGTGCTCAGGCCGGATCAGGTGCGGGATGTCGACCTCTTTGCAACGCGCTACCGGGAACCCGTCTACGGTCCGGCTACCCACGAATGCTTGACCGCAGTATAGTGGACCGTGGGCCGAGCGTAATTCTACGAAGATATCGATCCGTGTCGTTTCTAGACGCTCGATTTTTGTTGATATGTTGTGGTCGAATCTCGACACGACTGGAGTAATTCGGATCATCCAAGACGAGATTGCCTATTGCAAGGCGATGTACCAGTCGTTTGAATAGAAAATCTTGGATAAGGACACCCCTGGCCACCTGTCAGATCTTTTGGTTACGGAGGGATTTCAAGCGGAGGAACCGGAAGCCGTAATGGTTAGAGCGTGACGGACGGAGGTCTCAGGACACCCACCGATAGTTGTCTTACAAAATAGTTGCGTACTGGCCAATAACGATCCGTAGCGTGACAATAAAGATCCGTGCTGGGATCGGGGTTTACGGGGCGCATCTTTCATGTTATTGACAATTAAGTTGCGGACTGAATGAAGGCTCAGGTCTGTCTCGAAGACCTTGTTGCGAGACTACTGGACTGGATAGTCCGCTATTCGCGGCGTTAAGTAATTCGTCTGTGGGAAAAGGCCAATTCCGTTCTCACATGAGCTTAAAATTTATGGACACGGATGTTAGTGGGTTAAGCGTCCCTGGCGTAGCCCCGTGCTTGAAGACCCCAGTCTACTGGATAGTCTATAGAAATTCACGTAGAATATGGGTAGATGGAAAAG
>JAKADJ010000321.1 GCA_021820645.1 Bacillota bacterium | reverse complement strand
GCGGGAATCGCCCATGGGGGCGAGCTCCAATGCACATCGGTGAAAGTGGCGGACGTGGGGTTTGTCACGCCTTTGGCTGCATCAGAATATCCGTAGTTAACCCCGGATCCCTCGTAAAAACAAGCGATCATAGAAGAACCATTGGTCGCAGAACCGATAAACGGACCGATGAACGGGCTATTTGCAAAACCGCCCACGGTTCCCCTCGCATATGCATCAGTGATAGATCCGCCATTCTGCTCTCCGACCAGTCCCCCAACTGATGAACCTGTTTTGCCGGTCACGGCCTCTTTCACGAAGGCGTTGTTGACCGTGCCCTGAGAGTAACCCACAAGACCTCCCACGCCTCCCGTAGGATATGTTCCGGTCACACTCCCAGTCACGGAAACGTTTTTTAATACGGCTCCACTGTTTAGCCATCCGACAAGCCCGCCTACGCCGTAGGACCAATTATATTTCGAGCTTCCGTTGACGGTGTCTGCCACGTTGAGATTTTCCACGGTTCCCGCAACCTCACCGAAGAATCCCACGGCTTCGTTGTCTGCCGTAACGGTCAGACCGCTGATCGTGTAACCCTGCCCGTTGAAGACACCGCGAAACGGATTCGCGTTGCTACCCAGTTCCGACCATGCTGAGCCGGATGGAAAGTGCAAAGAGTTCATCAGGGCGACGTGGGTGTTAGCCCCCAGGTAGCTTGACTGATTGGCATCAATGTACAGCAGTTGGCTTGCCGTCGATACTTCAACCCACTGAGTTCCTTGAATATCGACCACAGGAGGGCTCGTGGTGGCGGCGTTGGCCATGCCGCCAAACACTAACGGCATAGCCAACAAGCTTACCGCGCACAATTGCGCGATCCGCCAGCTACGTTTCATCGAAGTCCTCCTCGTCAACGCCAAAGGCGTTTTTTGTTTTATCGAAAAATTAACGGCGTTTCAGCATTGAAAGTCTATCTTTAGAACCAAATCGTGTCGGGATCCGGCAAAAAGCCTTATCGTTACGGGTATGCGCCAAGTGCGCAGTAACCTATTAAACCTAACCCCGCCCGTATCGTCATAAAGATTAACATCTCATTAGTACCGAAGAGTCTCAAAGATATCTCAATCTCAGATGTGTAAGCGCATTGCAAAATCGGCTTGCCTCACGTGGATGCCGGCCTCAATTTCTACATTTACTAAGTAGACCCTGCTGAAAAAGTTGGCCCATACGGATCCTTGAAACCCACATAAAAGCAGGGATTGCCGGCCATAATGTCCAATTTATCCAGTACCAACCATCCAAATTCGAAGGGGGAATCCCGCTAAGCGGTTATTCGCGGTCCTTGCGACCAATTCCTGCTTCGGGGAGGACATGCACAGGAATTCGTCAAAGTCGGGGTGGCTAAAATGCTCGTAGCTCCGACTGAACCTTGACGCTCTACGTCGGACACGGGGTCGTCCAGAAAGAGAAATGGCGAAGCAAGACGAACCAACCACATGACAGGATATGTCGCGACCGGCACCAGGCCGCCTAAGGCACCTATCACTCGAAGGGCCTGCTCTCGATTGGCGTTATATTGGAGCGTCGCCTGAGACAAATTGGGATGGCCGTGGAGTCGAAATAAGCTCACCGCCAGATTGTTGGGAGTCCGCGCGACAGCGGGGGATTCGCCAAATCGGTAGCCTCCGTGTCACGTTGGTTCCGGCAACGACGGGGCACGTGCAACGCGGTCGTGGTTCAAGGACGCCCCAGACCTCGGATACTGCCGTCCCGGAAGCGCCTGCCCAAAAGGTGCAGAAACCGTGGGCCGGTCGCCAACGGACACATTTTCTCGGTACCGCTTGGCCTCGTCTGCCACGGCGCGCTACCCACGTGTTAAGCCAATGCTCGGCGCAGGATCCTGTGTGCCGCAATGCGTTTCGAGTACATTTTTTTGTGGGTCAAATGGATTCCTTGCCGAAGCTGTTTCTATCCGTTAAGCTTGGCCAGAGGTGGGACAATGAAAAAGTTGACGGCCATTGGATTTTTCGTGCTCGTGATCCTAGCCGGGTATCTAAGCCTGAACCGAGGAAGCCAAAAAACCCCTTCCGGGATTGCGTGGAAAACCAATCGTCCCTTGCAGACGGTGTCCAGTCAACCATTAGCGGTAGGACCTGCAGCCCACAGCAAAGTCGCCTCTGTAGCCTTGCCTCGTGGACCAATGTCGCAGCCTGATTGGTTCCTTCCCATCACTGCAACCACGTCTATCGCCTATCAATTGCACGATGTTAGAATGCAATGGACCGTAAAGGGCCAATCTTTAGCTATTACCAATGGGCCTCCCAACCCCTCAACTCAATTAGTCACGTCCCCTTCAGGGAATTCTATCGCATGGCCGGTAGGGTCAGGATTTGAAGTGCGCACATGGCCAAATCACACCCATACATGGCCCCATACGCAAGCCGTAGCATTTTCCGCTCATCATCTCCTCACGGTCGCCCGCAATGGATCATCTTTAGCCATTACAGAGCCAAGCTCGACCACCTCCCCAATCGCTTTGTCGGGAACCCCGGCACAGTTTCACCCCTTTACATCCGATGGCCGCTGGCTCGCCACCCTTTCTGGCAAACACTTAACATGGGTCAACACTCGCACTGGGAAAACGCTCCCCGTCGCGACGATTGCATCGTCCGCCGATTGGCCTCGTTTAGTAACGGTGCGAAAAGTCGGGTCGACCAGTGGCTGGCTGCTAATGTCTCCAGGAACGATCCCAGGCTATTTGCTCGTCGTTACCACCCCGGGAGGAGGCGTTCACTGGTACCGTTGGCATTCTGCCATATCCCCACAACTCGTGGTGGGTGCCAATCATCTAGTGCTTGATCAATCGGAAAGTTCGGGGCCGTGGTGGGTCATAGGGTCCTCCCATCGGCATGCCCTGTCCATTAGCGCAGGTCTTGTCAGCGATGGGCCGCAAGGGATCATCTGGCGAGCCAGTCAGGGCTTTTTACGCCTTAAACGTGTTTGGTATTAGCCTTTACGAAGGCCGCGGATTAACTCCCCAAAACGCTAAATTTTTGAGTTCGCGAAAATAGCGGAGTCGCAGCCCGTACGCTACCGTTGAACGCCGACTCGGATTGGGTGCCACAAAATGTAAGGGCCGAGACGAAGAAGGTTCTTGTAGCCCCCAAGCGATGGAACGGCTAGTAGGTAGCTTTTGGTACTGTCGGAATATATCTTTGCCTAAAAAACACGCCACGTCCGGCTGCCATTTCTTTAGTTTGCACTCAAGAGCATTGACCCCATTCTCCATTTCTGCCCGTGATAGATCCGAAGATCCAGCCGTGGGACGATCAACCAAGTTGATGATTCCCAGTTTCCACACCAATAGCAGGCGGTCCTGCTCTGGCAACAATCGATGAGGAGTCAATTCAGAGTCGGCTAATAATGCCCAAAATAAGTTGCCTGGGCCCGCGAAGTGATGGCCCGTCTGTGCCGTTTTAAGGCTGGGATTATACCCAATAAACACCACCGAAAGGTTCGGTGCAATGATGTCATCCACCATCACAAGATATTCCCCGATCCATTTTCTAAAAGGGTCAGACGTTTGACAGCCCGCATGGCGCTGGCGTAAGCCTCAACCACACTGCGATAGGGAACGGCCGTGGCTGCATCACCGAC
>JAKADJ010000320.1 GCA_021820645.1 Bacillota bacterium | reverse complement strand
AATAGAACGCCGCCATGCCCCATTTACGCTGAATTCTATCCGTCACAAACACCGAAATTGCCGTTCCTACCGGATACGCGATTTGAATAATTGCTGTGTATGCGAGGGCATGCACGATCGAATACCCGCGGGAATAGAGCACTATGGGTACGAACGTCGTAAATCCGTATGCGCCGAAACCTTGGAACAATTCCACGGACCATGCGCTTATCGTTCGGCGCAAAAAGCGTCCTGAGAACAGGATTGAGGTAGGTAACTGCTTCATTGGCCGGGGCGGAAGGCTTTTGATCGGGGGGAGCGATGTAACCCCCTTTTCCTTCATCACGGCTTTTTCAATTCGAGTCATGATTTCGTCTGCTTCGTCGGCGCGACCCACCCGTTCTAGCCATCGTGGCGATTCCGGGAGCCTCGTGCGCCAGATGATCGATATGATGGCGCCAATCACTGGGATTAGCAGCGCCACGCGATAACCGGGAATGGGGAGATTTGTAACAGGGACCAGCAGCAAAGCGGCAAACCCTCCGGCCGTCCCTCCTAAAAAGCCGAACGTCAATTGCAGACTTGTCATTCGACCGCGGCGCTGTGACGGCGACAGCTCTTGGACGTACGTTGTTGATAAAGGTAGCTCTGCTCCGGTTCCTAAGCCAGCGATAAAGAGAGCGATAAGAAGTAGTGTGGCGCTACTAGTGAGGACCGCAATGAGGTCACCCAAGGCGAGAATGGCCAGGTCTAGAGCAAACGCATTCCTGCGGCCGATTTTGTCTGATAACCGACTGAATACCACTGCCCCAACAAATGTGCCTAAAAACAGCGCAAGTGGCAAACGCGCGGTTAACTGTGCCTGGTTGACTGAAGCTAAAAAGTGGGTCGCGATGGACCCAATCGAAAACAACATGTAGGAGTCCCAAAAGGTGCCAAATGAAATGACAAAGGAATTAGCCGTCATGTATCGCGAGAATGGTAGGCGTTCTATTCGTTCGGCAATTCCGACTTCTTTAAGCGCGGTTGCCATGGATATTGACCCTCCTTTTAGACTTCTGATCTCGTCGGCCCCGCAGTACCCGTGACGGAGGAAGCCTTGCTCGCCAGCTGCTGTGAGATTTGATCGCAAGCGTCGACCAGGTCGTTGCCCCACTCCTCAATTTCGTCTGAACGAAACCGATAGTCCGGCCCGGTGATGCTAATTACCGCAATGGGTACCGTGCCGTGCCCGAAAATCGGCGCCGAAACGCCGCTGACTCCTTGGTATGTCTGGTTATGCGTGATACAGTATCCCTTTTCGCGCACGGTTTTCCATGAGGCTCGGATTGCTTGCGGATCTGTCACGGTGGCTTCGGTGTACTGGGGAATTCTCGACGAGAGGTGGGGCATGGCTTGAAAGGCGAGTGCGGCACCTGCCGTGCATCCAACGTCCAAAGGACGTCGCTGACCGACGACCAGGACCCTTCGGACTTCATGCTCGCCTTCGACTGCATCGATGCATACGCGCGAATGACCGTCAATCCAGAACAGGCCCACAGTTTCACCGTATTTTTTAGCCATATCGACCAACACCGTATGAGCAATTTGCTTGACCCGTTCCACATCTACTGACGGTTCAGAGAACGCGGTGCCTCGCCAATACCGTCTGTCCGCGCCTTCAAGCACGGCGTGTTCAGAGGCCAAGGTGCTTATGATACGTACAAGACTACTTTTGGGAATCGAGGTCCCACGGTGGATGTCCGCGAGGGTAGATCCGGGATTGCGCCACACGTATAGCAAAACACTGACTCCTCGCGAAAGAGGCGATGAGTACGGTATTCTCCCTGGTGAGTGGCCTAGCGATAAACGATGCCCCGTTTCTTCCATCGGTCCCCTCCTAAGGCGGCCATATCGATTTGGTCGACGTAAAATAGGATTTTCGTGATGAGATTGGGTGGATACTTGGCTCCTTCAAACGTGTGATACAGGACGGACTGGGCAATCTCTTCTGGAAGACCAACTTCAAGAGCCATGTGGGCACCCCAAAAGCCGTGCTGGAAGCTAGTGCCTTTTTCACTCAGATGGGGTTTTTCTCCGCCCTCGCCCGGTTGGTACTCAACTAACTTGCTAACGTCCTGCAAAAGTGCGGCGGCAATAAGATAGTCGCGATTTACCACCGCTCCGTGAAACTCTTCAACGATCTTGGCTGTCGCGAGGGCCATCTGGACCACCGAGCGATTATGCACGACGTGAGAATAGTTTAGCGAGGGGGTCACTGGGACATCCGATATTCGTTCAAACGCACTTTCTTGCCAACATCGGTCCCAAACCTCTTTGACACCGTCCCGAATCGAGGGGTCTCCGATCATGTTTATCTCTGGGAACAGAGTGGAGATATCGATAGGTCTTTTCATTGTGACACCTCCCGGGGATCAATCTAAAGATCTTAAGGTTTACTTCCCGTATTTCGATGCTAGTTGGTCCTTTGTGAGGTATTTTTGCTCCAGATCCTGGAGATCAGCCAACCCCATTAGGTTGTTGAGTTCCTCGAATGGGGTCATAAGATCGGGTCGCTCGACCACGTCACCAGTGTCCAACGCATTCTGGAACGCCTCTAGAGCATTCGTCATCCCGCGGATCGCGGCCGACGTCAGCAATCGAGGGTATTCAACGACGGCTACGCCCATGTCTTGGAGTTCACGCGTACCGATTAGCGGAGTAGTCTTTCTCCGTTGAATTCCGAATCCCATGTTTATGGCGACGGGTGCACCCACTTCTTGAGCAAACGTACGGATTTCATCGGTGCCCAGTAGTGCATCGCCAAAGATGAGGTCGGCGCCAGCTTCGGCGTACATGTTGCCTCGTCGGATAGCCTCCTTAAGACCTAATGGCCCGCGTGCATCGGTTCGTGCTTTGATGATGAAGTCGGGATTTCGGCGCGCATCGCATGCGGCTCGAACTTTTTCTACCATCTCCTCTGCGCTGATGACTTCTTTCCCGGCAAGGTGGCCACATCGTTTGGGCCAAACTTGGTCCTCGATCATTACCCCGGCCACGCCCGCTTGTTCGAATCGCTGAATAAGAAAGAAGACATTGAGTGCGTTACCGTATCCTGTATCGCCATCGGCGATTAATTGAAGCCGAGTGCAGTGCGCCAATCGACGGCTCCACTCGACGTTTTCGTTACCATCCATCAGGCCCATATCCGGGTGCCCCAAGTGGGATTCGGACAATCCGGCGCCGGAAATAAGTGCCCAATTGAATCCGTGTGTCTCGACCAAGCGACAACTAAACCCGTCGAACACCCCCGGCATAACCACCAACCGCTTTGATTCGAATGCATCCTGTAAGCGCATCGAACAGCCTCCCTCCACGAAAACGGAACAATTCTCGTTCCGTTTTCATGATGCACAATCTTATTATAGTTTGTCAAGCGAGATAATTTGCAATGATGGGATTATGTTACATTTGGATTTGCGTCGTGGGATACCCCGTCTTGCCATGGTGTCAAAGATGGCTAACATGCGTCTTCGCTATAGCGCTTTCAAGCCTTGGCGAAAGGCGTCTTCCGAAGTTGCCAGCAAATTAGTAATCGACTGTTGTAGGGTTAGTTCGGGATAGGATAGGCTTGCGAATACCTGCTTGATGCTTTGAATGCGGGATACGGGGACACTAAGGTGATTAATGCCTAGAC
>JAKADJ010000319.1 GCA_021820645.1 Bacillota bacterium | reverse complement strand
CCGACACGAAGGAGGTGTTTGGTCATGTCGAGACCCTCGCGGATACCCTGCAACAGGGTGTACTAGACTTGGGCTACCGCCTCTATTCCCCCCGCAACCGGGATGATCGCGGGCCCCAGGTGACGGTGTGGGTGGAGGATCTGGAGCACCTCGGTGCATACCTAAAGCAGCGCAGAATTTTGGTAAGCCCTCGTGGACAAGCCATTCGGATGAGTCTTCACTACTACAATAACCTAGACGATTGCAGCCAAGTCCTGATGGCATTAGAAGACTATCGCAGCCGCTATGGAGACCGAGTGGTATCCCCCTAGCGCGTGGCAATGATGCGTGCCGGGGACCCATTGGAGTTCTTTACTTTGATCGGCAGCGCAATGATCTGAAACACATCCGGGAGATCGGGTTGGTATGCAAGATTTTCGACGATTAGAAGTGGCTTTTGTAATAGGATGCGGTGAACTGGGAAAGTCTCGGTTGTGACGGGATCCACGGACGGAGCATCGACCAGGATCATGGAATATCCTGCTCGTCTGAGGTACTGTGCGCCTTCGTCGTCAAGGACCGGAAATGGGTCGAAGTACCGTGGCGTGCCCCAGTGCTGATATTGACCGGTAAGCAACAAGAGACCGGCGTCTTGGGGGATGGTGCGGGTGGCATCCAACAAAAACGGGGCAGTAATGGCCGAAAGATTTTCACAGTGGATGGTATGGACCTCGCGCATGAATGCTTCCAATGGAAACTGGTCGAGGGAGAGCCCATCTGCAAAGAAATGGGTTGGGGCATCAATATGGGTGCCGAGATGGTTCCAAAACGCATAGTCGGACATCCCATAACCGTCTTGGGCCGGGGTGGCAAAGTCGTGCAAAACAGGCTGGGGAATCCCCGGATAGAGCAACATATCTTCGCTAATGGTATACGTGAGATCCCACATGGGTAAGAACTCCTTTGATGGTTGTTGCATCTAGCATAGCGACGGTTGTTGTCCAACGCAAATGGTGGGGTCTCTTTGCACCTCATGCGGCGACTGACGGAAATCCGCTACAATGAGGGAAGACAGTTAGATTCGGGAGGCATTTGTGGCGACGATCGCAAACCTGTCACAGCATCGATTGATCTTGATTGCGGATCCCAAAGGCTTTCTGTGGGATTGGGATGTCGTGACGTCGGAGGTAGATGAAACGATCCGGAAGTTTGATCTTCATTTGGCTCGGGAGCTCGAGCAAGATCCTTATCGCGCGATCTTACATCTCGGGTTTAAAAGCCAGATTGAAAATCCCTCGGCGTCGGTGCAATTTTTTCATCGAATGGCTCGAAGCTACGTCAAACGCCTGGTAGAACAACCCGATTTGGAACAAACCCGGCAGATGACGCGGGTCCCCCGGTCACCGGCTTGGGCGGAGCACTTAACCCAGGATGCCCCCTATTTTCCGGGCGCGGAACACATTAATCCGGAGTGGGCGACGGTGATATGGTGCGGCCTTGAAGCGGCATTTTGCGAGGAGATTGCGGGATTCGCCGGTAGCGTCGCTGAGTATTTTGAATACCAGCAAGCGGATCTTTGGCCACTAGGGCGTGTCTTTTTTCATCTGGTGGAATCCAAGGAGGAAGCCTTTCCCTTTGCATTTTTAGCCACCTATGCATCGGAGACCCAGGATGGGTCGCGATCGCGCCACGTTCCCCTCAAAAACGCCTTGGTGGAGTACCAAGCGGATCAAGAGGCCCTATTCGGTTTGCTATCTACGGTCAGTCGTGCCGGCCGGACGAGCCCATTCGTTACGAAACTTCTGGAATCGGGAGAAATTTTTCACCCATTACGCCTGACGAGCGATGAAGCCTATATCTTCCTCCAGGAAGTCCCTGTCTACGAAGCTTGCGGAATCTCTTGCCGGATCCCTAAGTGGTGGCGGACGTCGCGTCGGCTTGCCGTCCACGCCACGATCGGGGCCAAGGCTCCGGCTCGCCTGGGATCCGATGCCATCCTGGACTTCCAGGTTCAGATGGCCCTGGGCGAGGACCCCCTTACGCTGGAGGAGATTCAATACCTTTTAGGGCAGACAGAAGGTTTGGCCTTTCTTAAGGGTAAATGGGTCGAAGTGGATCATGCGCAATTGGGGGCTCTGCTTAAGGCCTACGAGACGGCTCGTCAGCGAGGGGGAGGCATTAGCCTTCTCGAAGCACTCCGCTTTGAACTCCAAGGCGCCCGGGATGCGGCTTTAGATCCTAAAGATCCCCTGGTCGAAGTCCAGCACGGGGAGTGGTTAACCGCGCTACTAGAACGGAAGAATGAGCGCACGGGCACCATGGAAATTGCTTTAGGGGCAGATTTTAAGGGGACTCTGCGCGAATATCAAAAGCGGGGGGTGGCGTGGTTGGCAGAGATGCGTAAGTTGGGACTCGGTGCCTGCCTCGCCGATGACATGGGACTGGGCAAAACCGTACAGGTCTTGGCTTGGTTAAGCGCCTTGCGCCAAACGGGCTCCATGCGAGCCTTATTGGTAGTGCCCGCCTCACTGCTCGGAAACTGGATGGACGAAATAGAGAGGTTTGCCCCTACCCTACGTGGATACCTAATTCATCCATCAGTCAATAGGGGACTAGAACTTGAGGGGTGGAAAAATGCGGAGGTCATTGTTACGACCTACGGGATGCTACAAAAGTTCTCCGAACTCCGGGACCAAGAGTGGGATGTAGTGGTCTTAGATGAAGCGCAGGCCATTAAAAACCCGAGCACGAAACAAGCCCGGACCGTCAAAGCGCTCCGGGCAGTCCAAAAAATCGCCCTAACCGGTACCCCCATCGAAAATCGGCTATCCGATCTATGGTCCCTATTCGATTTCTTAAATCAGGGACTACTCGGTAGTGCGGCCGAATTCACGCAGTTTACCAAGGCATTGGCGCGACATCCGGAAGGATATGCCCCCTTAAAGCGCGTGGTCACCCCCTTTATCTTGCGACGCCTCAAGACCGATAAGACCGTGATCGCAGATTTACCCGACAAGATCGAGACCGTCAGTAGGGCCCACCTGAGTCGACGTCAGGCCGCTTTGTATCTGGAAGTGGTAGAAGACGTGGCTCAAAAGATTCAACATGTCGAAGGAATCGAACGGCGGGGTCTGATTTTAGCGTCGCTGATGAAACTGAAGCAGATTTGTAACCATCCCGACCAATACCTGGGGCAGCAAATTTTTGATCCTAGCGAGAGCGGAAAGTTTTCGCTACTCGAGGAAATCGTGGAGACGATTCGGGAAAAACGCGAGCGCGTGCTGGTATTTACCCAGTTCAAAGAGATGGCGGAACCGCTCCACAACTATTTGACATCCTTATTTCAGCGAACGGGTTTGGTGCTTCATGGCGGCACACCGGTAGCTGCACGCCGGGACCTCGTGGCCCAATTTCAGGGCCACGATTATGTCCCGTTCATGGTTCTGTCCCTCAAAGCCGGAGGTGTTGGGTTGAATTTGACCGCAGCCAACCATGTCATCCACTTTGACCGTTGGTGGAACCCGGCCGTAGAGAATCAGGCGACCGACCGCGCCTTTCGGATTGGCCAACAAAAAGGCGTGATGGTGCACAAGTTTGTCACCCAAGGTACGATCGAAGAAAAGATTGACCAATTGATCCAGGACAAACTACAGTTATCGCAAGAGATTATTGCGAG
>JAKADJ010000318.1 GCA_021820645.1 Bacillota bacterium | reverse complement strand
ATCCGGAGACCGGGTTTCAATTGGTGGCGACACCGGCGGGCCGCCTTTTGCGGATTGCGGATTTAGTGGACGACGATTCGGCTAAGCGCGACCGGGTCTCGGCGGCGTTGAAAGATGCCAAACAACACGACAACCGCGATCACGTGGATATCATTATTGCGCTGGGCATGGCCAAAGAAGGCTTCGACTGGATTTGGTGTGAACACGCGCTCACGGTAGGCTATCGGGCGAGCCTCACCGAAATCGTGCAAATCATCGGGCGCACGACTCGCGATGCCCCGGGCAAGACCCGCGCACGGTTCACTAATCTCATCGCCGAATTGGACGCCTCCGAGCAGGCCGTTACGGAAGCCGTTAACGACACGTTGAAGGCGATTGCGGCCAGTCTCCTCATGGAGCAGGTGCTCGCGCCCCGCTTTGAGTTTAAAACCAAGACGCCCGAGAGTGGCCCAACGGCGGGGTTTGATTATGGGGATGATGGGTATGATCCCACCCAGTGCAACGTCGGCGTCAACCCAGAAACTGGGCAGGTGCAAATCGAAATTAAGGGATTGGCCCAGCCGCACAGTACGGAAGCGGCACGCATCTGTCGGGAGGATCTCAATGAGGTCATTGCGACGTTTGTCCAGGACAAGAACACCGTGGAGCGGGGTTTGTTTGATCCAGACTTGGTGGCCGAAGAGCTCACGGTGATCAAGATGGGAAAGATCCTCCAGGAGAAATACCCAGACCTGACATCTGAGGATCGAGAAGTGGTCCGCCAGCATGCCATTGCGGCATTAAATCTCACGCAGCAGGCCAAGGTCTTCACGACAGATCCATTCGGCGATGCGGGGCACGAACCCACGGCTAACACCGCGCTGGTCGATAACGTGCGGAGATTTGTGAATGTGCGAGACTTAGACATCGACCTGATTGATTGCATCAACCCGTTTCAAGCGGCGTACGTGATCCTGGCCAAAGCGATGAATGAGAGCCGACTGAAGCAGATCGCGGCGGTAATTATGGCTAAACGGGTGAGCCTCAGTCGCGAGGAGGCCCGATCCTTAGCGGAACGGGCGCGACAATTTAAACGTGACCGGGGACGGCTGCCGGAAATCCATGCGCAGGACCCGTGGGAGCGGAGAATGGCGGAAGGTGTGGTGGCTTTTAGGCGCTTTGTCGCAGAAGACAAAGCGATACGGGTAGAAGGAGGGGAATCGGATGCCGGATCTCTCGGACGATGAATTGCTCGCAGAACTCGGCATTGAACCCGATCATAAAAAGGCCCCGGCGCGTTCTCCGCGAGAGGAGCGGATCGTGGCGGGATTTGCTGATATCCAGCGGTTCGTTATCCAGAACGGTCGCCTGCCCCAACTAGATGCCGGCCGGGATATCTTTGAGCGCATTTATGCGGTGCGTTTGGGTCGTTTACACACATTGGATGATGCACGGTCTATTCTGACCCCGCTTGATGAGCAAGGATTGCTCAGCAGCACGTGGAAAGAAACCGCACCTGAGGCGCCATTGGATGACACGTCCTTGTTGGCCGAGTTGGGTGGTGACGCGGATGTCTCATCCATCTTGGACCTGCACCACGTGCGGTCTCGCGAGGATATTCGCGCAGCAGAAGAAATTGCCAATCGGGAGAAATGTCATGACTTCAACCACTTTCGGCCGCTCTTTAAGCAAGTTGAAAAGGAACTCAAAACAGGACTGCGGCAAACGCGGCCGTTTGGCCGGGATGCGAGCATCGAGGCTGGTCAATTCTTTGTGCTGGACGGACAACTCGTGTACGTGGCCGACCAGGGTGCGACGTTTCAAGCCGCGGATGGCCATGTGAACGCCCGGTTGCGTGTGATTTATGCCAACGCTACCGAAAGTAATCTCTTACTACGATCATTGCAAAAAGCATTGTATAAAGATGAGGCAGGGCGGCGCCTCACAGAACCTGACGCGGGTCCCTTATTCAGTGACACATGGGACAGCGGAGATGTCGAAAGTGGGACAATCTATGTACTACGCAGTTTCTCGAATCATCCGTTCGTTGCGGAGCACCGCGACCTCATCCATAAGATTGGCGTCACGGGAGGAAAAGTCGAAACCCGTATCGCCCAAGCGGCTCATGAGGCGACCTATCTCTTAGCAGAGGTGGAAGTTGTGGCACAATATAAACTTTCCGGCATCAATCGCACAAAATTAGAGAAGCTGTTGCATCGCATCTTTGCCCCTGCCCAGGTCGACTTGACTATTGAGGACCGCTTCGGGCGCCCGACTCAGCCCAAAGAATGGTTTTTGGTGCCACTCGACGTCATCAACGAAGCGGTGCAGCGGATTGTGGATGGCTCGATCACAGAGGTGGTTTACGATCCGGCCAGCGCACGACTGGTTGGCTATGAGAAAGGCCAACCGGATTAGTTCCGGGTCGTTTCGGCATCTCAACAGACGAGAAAGGAGGGAGATCTTCAGTGTCACTGACATCACTCATTGATTCAAGCAAGGAATTACGCACAATGGTTCCGAACTTAAAAAAAAGCCTCGTGACTCCCAATGGCACGCCGTTGAATTGGAAAGCCGCGATTAAGGTTCCTCGCGTGGGGACGGCATCCGAATCGACGGTCATTGGCACGGCCGTAGATTACGCGATGCGCGCGATTTTGACCAGACGGGTCGGGTCGGCGAATACAATCGCACATCCATTCATTGCGGAGGAAGCCTTATTCTCGCTGCCGAAAGTCGTAGAGCAAAACTATGTGAGTCTCATGAACACCCCCACGGGCGATCCCCTACTGGTCAAAAGAAAATTAGAGGGCCTTAAACGAGCGATGGATCGACAGACCGATATCTCCAAATACTTAGCACTGCGAGTGTTTGAGGCGAGGAAAATATATGATGACTACACTCAAGGGGTCGCATCGCTCCAAGAGTTATGTCATCATACGTTACTTTTAGCCCGGCTCGACGCGGTTTACCGGGCAGCCGTGCCGAATGTTATTGATGTGTATTTTGAAGAGTTTGAGGATCTTACCTTTTACCGCCGCGATGATGCACCCAGTGATACACAATTAGCGGATAATGTTCTGCAATTAGCCAGGCTATTTGAAACACAAATTACTGTGTTACCCATGAACAAAGTCCAGTGCAACCCGACGTTTGGCCGGTATAGTAGAGCGGTGGGCGGAGCCGATGCGGACTTTATTATGGATAACACATTAATCGATATCAAGACGACAGTAAAGCTAGCTTATAACGGAAAGGACATGGCACAGATTTTAGGATATTCCGCGATGGCCCAAGCGCTTGGGCAACGAATAGATGTGGTCGGCATCTACTACGCACGGTATGGGATTTGGGCTTTGTTACCACTCAATCACCTACCCACGGGATTCCTTGCTCAATACTTGCAAGCCATTTTGGATGTGGCCGGCACTCAGTCCGTGGGTCGGTAATTCACCACTTGGTCCGTGTATCTATTGGCCGAACGAACGCCTGAACTCGAGCTTAGACTAAGATTTCATAAGGAATGGCCACGGCCCTGCCGTGGTTTTGTATTTTTGGGCCTTCATGGCTGTCGAACTGACCATTCGCCTAAAAGTGCGGTCTTCGCGTCATTACCTACCCTAGCACGTGCAACACTAAGGAGGTCTTGTTTTCATGCGACTCATTGTGGCACAAAAACCGTCCG
>JAKADJ010000317.1 GCA_021820645.1 Bacillota bacterium | reverse complement strand
ATGGAGCAGACGATTCTGTCTGTCCATCATATGCCTGAACAAACCGAGGACGAACTGTACACCTTGGTCGATCATGGTATCGTGGTCGAAAACGTCATGATTGAACATCCTATCTATGGGGAGTTGCAAGGGGCACTGCACCTGCGGTCACGGCAAGACGTTCGCGATTTCATGCATGAAGTGTCAAAGGCGCACGGAGCGCTCCTATCCTCTTTAACTCAAGGAGACCATCTCCATACCGTGTCGTACCGCGATCTTAGACAGTTAGATCAAGCGATAGCCGTATTGAGGACAAAACACATCGACGCGCGCCGTTAAGTCTCGAAAAAAGGTTGTGTTTTATTAGCGTTCACTGTATATACAGTAGTATATACAGTGAATCGAGGATGAACGATGCAGAGGGCAAATTCGAACCACGAGTGGCTCACGGAGGAGTCTCGGCAGTATGGAGAAATAGTCTTACAAGTCGAGCCCTATGGCATCGAAGCGATTCCTTTACAGGAACGCCATGGGCGGCCCCGAAGTCAATTCACCTTATGGCTAGGCAGCAATCTTACCATCGCAGATTTTGCCTTAGGATTTTTTCCGATTGCGCTCGGCATGTCGTGGCCCTGGACGGTGGCCGCACTCTTAGTCGGGAATGTATTAGGCGCCACCGCACTCTCTTTATGCGCGGTCATGGGGCCCTATTTTGGCCTGCCTCAACTCATTATTAGCCGGAGGTTATTCGGACAATGGGGGGGTTATATACCGGCGTTCTTAAACTACGTGAGCACTATCGGTTGGTTTTCCGTCAACAATATTTTAGGGGCCTTTGGGCTTCGGGTTTTAATCCCGACCTTGCCATTCTGGCAAGCCGCATTGCTCTTAGTCATCCTTCAAGGGCTGATTGCGGTGTTTGGTCACAACCTGATTCATGCCTATGAGCGAGTAATGTCGGTGGTGTTGGGTGTGCTCTTCGTCATCGTCACGATTGTTTTGTGGCAACGCCCGGCTTTAACCCAATATCATCCGGCGTTGCACACAAATCCCTGGATTCTATTTGCTCTAGTGGTGGCTGCCGCATTGTCGTATGTCGGTAGTTGGGGGCCCTATGCCTCAGATTACAGTCGCTACCTGCCCCAGCCAAGCTCCAAGACGCCGATTCTGGTGTGGAGTTTTTTAGGATCCTTTATTGCGTCCCTCTGGTTAGAACTGGTCGGAGCGGGTGTGGCCATTGTAGCCGGAGCGGCGGCCAACCCCATTCTGGCTTTGCACCAGGTCATGGGCGGGTTGGGTGGGATGGCGGTGATCGCCATAGTCCTGGGTGGCACCGCCGCGGATGCCTTAAACCTCTATTCCAACGGACTCGCAGCCCAAGCTCTGAATATTCGGTTGCCACGATGGAGTCTGGCTGCCATTGCCGCTGTGATAGGGCTCGGATTAAGTCTGACCGCTTCCGGCTCATTTGAACAGTATTACGATAACTTCCTCTTGTTGCTGGGATATTGGATGACCCCGTGGCTCGGTGTGATGTTTTGCGACTTCTATTTCTCCCACAAAAGGTTGGGTGAGGATAGAATCGGTCCGGTCTCCCCTAGGACGTGGCCAGCCCTCGGCAGTTTTTTGATCGGGATTTTGGTGTCGATTCCGTTTATGAGCTCGGCGCTCTATACTGGTCCCGTGGCACACGCCTTGGGGGGAGCCGATCTCACGTTTTATGTGGGATTTTTGGTGGCATTTTTTACGTACCTCTTCTGGGCTCGTAAACCCGTCTCTTCGGCCTCTTAGAGGCATTATGAAAGTGTCTATACTTATCCGTGTGCATCGGAGGCTAAGGCCACTAGTCCGGCGATGGACATGCTCTAGGCACCACACTTCGCTGTCCTGCGGATCACACCATGTTGAGGTGAATGACGCCAATATCGAGCCTTCCACCCACGGTGGAGAGGAACGGGCACGGGGCCAGGCATCGCGCGGGGACGGTCACGTAGATCGCGCCATAGCCCAACGCGGCCTGCACCATCGTGCCGGTTGGTATGGCTTGCGGGAGATGCTCTCGAATCGGGTCGCGCCCGTGCCCGAGGGTCTACAGCAGATACGGCCCCTCCATGGTCAGGAAGCATCCCATGGATAGACTGATCGGTCAACACCCGTCTGATGGGGCTCCATAGGGAGGTCGCTTGACCCGCAAAGCTGCCTTTTGGGACACCATTGGCTCCGCTATGGGGAGTCCTAAGAACCAAAGAAGAATGGTACCCTAAGGTGTGGGTACTCTGGTGCCTGCAAAGGAGGCCTTCGGTGAAACCGGTAACGCGACTCTTTCTGATTTCGTCTGCTTGGACCTTGGCTAGTTTTATGGCGTCTAGCTTTATGAGTGCATGGTTTTGGGATATTGGTGCAGGGATTAAGCCCATTGTTCTTTTTTATACCATTTTGTTCATCGCGATGACTACTTTTTTTGCCTTGTCCACGCAAGTGCGCGCCCGGTTCCGGAGCTCTTCTTTGATGGCGGTAGGAATCCTCCTCAACATCGCATATTTGGCTCTGCTTTTAGGTCTTCAGTCCCAAGCGCGCCACTATTTGGCCTATTTGGCTGCCATCGAGGGACTGGCTTCCAGTTTCTATTGGCTGGCATTATTCGTCCTCGCGTCAAGTTGGGTGGCGCCTGAGCAGTCGGACTGGTACAACGGATGGACGGGTACCCTGGAGGCCATATTGGGGCTTATCGCCCCACCCTTAAGCGGGTGGATTATTGTGTCCTTTCCGCATTTAGAAGGGTATCGGGCAATATTTGCGATCTCCTTGGTCTGTCTGGTGTTAAGTCTCATCTGGGTTTTGATGGGACGCCGAAAACATGAACAAATTATGCCGACGGCGTTTGACAAGAGGCAAGATAAAACCGAAGATCCACCGGCCTGGCGTGCGTTACTCTGGAGTTTTTGGGCACTGGGAATGCGCGATGGTATGTTCTTTTTTATTCCCAATCTCTTGCTATATATTGTAACGCGCAACGCGGTCTTGTTGGGACTCTATATTACGATGCAGGCTGCATTGGAGGGCCTGATCTTTTGGGGACTGGCCCGATGGTCCCGCGAGTCTTCCCGACTTTTAGGCATGCGCGTGGCTACCTTGATCTCCTTTTTAGGTGTGGGGATGGTGCTGGTTCCCCTCGGTTATGCCTCGCTATTTGGGCTTGGGATCCTGGTAGCGATTGCTTATCCCTTTTACAAAGTCGCATTGGAATCGTCGGCCTTAAACCTAATCGGCCGCCATAGTCGGGGGGAATCCGATCGGGTTCGCTTTACCGGCGCCAAAGAATCTTGGATTAATGCAGGACGGTTAATCAGTTTGTTGCTGCTCTTGGTCGTGCTGACCATCGTGCCCCACTTTAGCCTGCCAGATTTCCGTTGGATCTTGGGTGGATGGTCCTTGATTCCTTTCGTGACCTACATGAGCTTTTCGGTGGTGGCAAAAAAATATCAGGAGGTGGTGGCATAATCCTGCAGCCGATCAGTATGGGACGCATTCTTAACACCTCTTCCGGGGCGGGTCAGAGTCGTCGCCTGACTGGCCGTTAACCCAACCCAAGCGTCGGTCTTTGCTCGGGGGAACTCGGTTGGTTCAGGCATCTGATGATGAGATGATAGAGGCAAAAAAGTCCCTGCAAAACGGAACAAATCGGCCGGTGCTTGAGTCGTCATCG
>JAKADJ010000316.1 GCA_021820645.1 Bacillota bacterium | reverse complement strand
ATACGAAACAATGCCATAGGTATCAAGCCCGCCTCCCTCATCCCGCGTGTCATAGATGTCGACTTGGTACCCCATCCGGCACAAGGTGGCCGCCGCCCCGAGCCCGGCGGGCCCGGCACCGACAATGGACACCCGGCCCTGACCTTTTTCGGGAAGCGAGGGTAGGGTAGGCGCCGCCGTCGCCATCGCATGATCGGTGGCGACCCGCTGCAAGCGGCCAATACTAATCGGACGACTATCCGCTTTGCGGACGCAGGCTCCTTCACAGAGCGCCTCGGTCGGACAAATCCGCGCGCAGGTGGCACCTAAAATGTTGGCATCTAATATGGTCCGTGCCGATCCCTCTAGGTCACCGGTGGCGATTTGGCGGATGAAGACCGGAATATCAATGCCTGTCGGACACGCCTGAATGCAGGGCGCATCGTAGCAATAGTAGCAACGGTTTGCCTCATCCAAGGCTTCTTTGGGTAAGAGTGGTAAAACCACCTCGGAAAACCGGCTGTCGGTGTGGAATTCTGTGGTCATGGCGTGATACCTCCCTCTTTAGTACAGATTACCGGTGCGTCCACGCCCGCTATAGTCCATGAATACCGTTTTGGTTTCCGTAAAGAACAAGGTGCCCTCGTGGCCCATTTCCCGAGGACCGAGACCGGACGCCTTAATCCCCCCAAAGGGGAGTTGGGCCTCACCCCCAATGGTGGGGTTATTCACGTGGACCATGCCGACCGCGGCCTGGCGGATAAATTCTTGGGCCTCCTTTAAGTCTCTGGTGTAGATCGCCGCCGAAAGGCCATATAACACGGCATTGACGAGGGAGACGGCATCCTCAAACGTCTCATAGGACATGAGGACCAAGACCGGACCAAACACCTCCTCATTAACCACCGCCATATCGCGGGTCACGTCTTCCAAAATGGTCGGCGCTAAAAAGTATCCGGGGCGATCCAAAACACGCCCCCCCAGCGCAGTGCGAGCGCCGCCTCTGGTGGCGTCTTCAATAAATTGCGCACTCTTCTCCAACTGGTCTCGAGAAATTAAAGGCCCCATGGTGGATGTGGGATCGTCGGGGCCGGCCACCACCAATTGTTGGGCACGCTCGAGGCATGCCGCCCGAAATGGGGCCAACACACTGTGGTGCACGAACACCCGACTGGTCGCGGTGCAGCGTTGCCCTGCGGCTCCAAACGCCCCTTGCACCACACCGCTCGCGGCCAGTTCCAAGTCCGCCGAAGGCGCCACCACCACGGCATTCTTCCCCCCCATTTCCATCGTAATTTTCAAGGGACGGCCCGCTACGAGCTCGGCCAAGTGCTGCCCGACGCCATTGGATCCGGTAAACGAGAGTGCACGAATCCGAGGGTCCGTGGCTAAGGTTTCTCCGGCCACCGACCCCGATCCCAACACCAGGTTGACCACACCTGGCGGCAATCCGGCCGCGACCAAATCCTCCACCAGACGCATCCCGGTCCACGGGGTATACGAAGCCGGTTTGAACACGACTGCATTGCCGGCCACCAGTGCTGGACACATTTTCCAGATCGGGATCGCAAAAGGAAAATTCCACGGCGTGATGAGGGCCACCGGCCCTACGGGTTCTCTTACGGTATAGGTGAAGGTCTTCCCGATTTCGGACGGGATGGTCTCGCCGTTGAGGCGAAACCCCTCTCCGGCAAAAAATTCCACTAGATTCAGACCCTTTTGGAACTCCCCCGCGGCCTCGGCGCGGGTTTTGCCCTGTTCATCCATCATCAGTTCGACATATTGCGTGCGGTGCTTGCTTAAAATGCGATGGAATTGAGAGAGGATGCGTCCCCTTTGCGGAGCCGGTGTGGCGGCCCACCCCAAAAATGCCGCTTCGGCGGCAGAAATCGCCCGATCCACGTCTTCGGGCGTGCTTTGGAAAAAGTCCGCCAACATCCGGTCCGGCTGACTCGGACTCACATCCTGATCCAATGCCCCGGCTCCGTCTTGCCATTGACCCCCGATATAATTTTTAAGCCGCATCGACTTCCTCCTATAAATCCGTTAACCGACCATAGCTTTCGGGCCGTCGGTCACGGAAAAATTGCCAGGTGTTGCGGACCTCCCGCACCAGATCCAAATCGGCGTCCCCAATCACGACCTCCGATTGATCGGGACTCCCCATGGCGACAAATTGCCCGCGCGGGTCCACCAAATAACTTTCGCCGTAAAAGTCCCCCATGTTCCAGGGGGCTTCGACTCCCACCCGGTTGATGGCCCCGAGAAAATAGCCGTTCGCGACGGCATGGGCCGGTTGTTCCAACTTCCAGAGGTATTTGGATAATCCGGCGACCGTGGCCGACGGATTAAACACGATCTCCGCCCCATTGAGCCCTAACGCACGCGCCCCCTCGGGGAAATGGCGATCGTAGCAAATATAGACCCCAATCCGGCCCACGGCTGTCTCAAACACCGGATATCCGAGATTGCCGGGTCGAAAGTAATACTTTTCCCAGAACCCGGTCGCCGGGTTGTCGCCGGCCTGGACGTGCGGCAGGTGATTTTTCCGATATTTGCCTAAGAATTGCCCCCCGGCGTCGATGACCGCGGCGGTGTTGTAATAAAGCCCGGTTATCTCTTCCTCGTACAGCGGCACGATTAACACCATACCGGTCTCTTTGGCCACCGACTGCATCAACTGCGTGGTGGGACCGTCCGGCACGCTCTCGGTGAGGTCATACCACCTCGCGTTTTGCTCCGCACAGAAGTAGGGCCCGTAAAATAGCTCTTGCAAACAGACCACTTGGGCCCCCTTTTGTTTCGCTTCGTAAATCATGCTCAAGTGTTTATCGACGGCAGATTTCTTGTGTTGGTCGAGCGGACGTTCTCCCGATACCTCGTGATGGGACTGAATTAAGCCCACCCGGACGATATGACTCATCATGGTTACCCCCCTAAGAGATTTGACAAACACCTCACCCCGGATTCAACTCGGCTTCAAATCGGCCGCGGGTTCGGTCCCCTTTGCATAACGCGCCCGCATCAAGATGACGTAGACCACGAATGAGACCACGAATCCGACAAACCACGAATAATTGAAGAGCCACGCTAAGGCCGGCACCACCTTGCCGATCAAGGAGACGACGATCCCCGCGATTAAGGCCCACACCGCCAAGCCGTTATACCCCTTGCCATAGAAGTACCGTCCTGACGCCTGGTAAAGCTCCACAACCTTTAAGGTTTGATGCCGAAACACCCAATAATCGGCAATCAGGATGGCCGCAATCGGACCCAAAAATCCTGAATAGACGTCAAGCCAGCTGAAAATGTAGATATGGGGATTGGAAATCAAGAGCCAAGGAGCCATCACAATGGCTAAGATCCCGGTCAGCAACCCAGCGGTCTTGAAATTCAAGTGCTTGGGGAAGAGTTGGATAAAGTCGTATGCGGGAGAGACCACATTGGCAGCCACATTGACCGACAGGGTAGCAATCACCACGGCTCCGAGGGAAATAATGAGGAGCGCCACATTATGAAACTTCCCCAGTAAGGTCACCGGATCCGCAATGGCATGGTGAAAGACCACGATGGTCGCCGAAGTGACCAAGACGCCGATCCCGGAAAACACAGTCATGGTAGTGGGAAGACCTAGCGCTTGGCCCCACACTTGCGCCTTTTGGCTCTTCGCAAACCGGGTGAAGTCGGGAATGTTAAGCGATAAGGTGGAC
>JAKADJ010000315.1 GCA_021820645.1 Bacillota bacterium | reverse complement strand
TGATTGGCGTCTGGTGGATGCGATGGCAGATCAGGTCCAAAAAACCTATGGCGTCGATCCCCGCGAAGACCTGCGGGCCCGGGCTCTCTTAAAAGATTTGGCTGAACATACTAAGTGGACGTTGTCAGATGAATTACAAGCCACCGTGCATTCCCCCTTACTGATGGTGCACGAGGATCGCGGTGTGGTGTTGCAAACCGTGATCGATCGAACCCAATTCGAAAGCATGATTCAGGGATGGCTTGATGAAACCATGGTGTTGGTAAAAGACGTGCTAGATCAATCCGGCTTGGGTCCCGAATCCATTGATGAAGTGCTACTGGTGGGAGGTTCGACTCGAATCCCTCGTGTGCGGGAGATGATTGCCGACTACTTTGGGCGTCCTGCTCGTGGTGATGTCGATCCTGACCAGGTGGTGGCTTTGGGCGCCGCGGTCCAAGCGGGAATCAAATCGGGGGCGTTGTCCGGTTCCGGGGTAATAGCGACCGATGTCGCCCCCTTTTCGATGGGCATTGCTGGCGCGCGACCGTTTGGCGGAGGTTGGGTACCGGGCTATTTCGAATCGATTATCCGGCGCAACACCACAATTCCTTGTACCCGGAGTAAAATCTTTGCCACCCTCAGTGACAATCAGGACACCATTGAGGTCGAGATCTATCAAGGCGAGAACGAGATGGTCGCTAGTAATTACCACTTAGGCTCGTTCACGTTGAACGAGATCCCTCGAGCCCCCGCCGGGAGTGAAAAAATCGAAGTTACCTTTCGGTATAACTTGAACGGGATTTTGGAAGCCACGGCGCGCATTGCGTCAACCAAGTATTCTAAAAGTATTATCGTGCAAGATGGGCTCGAACGACACTCATCGGATGCGTTGGAACAAAGTCGTGCCAGGATTGAGGCGTTGTGGCAAAAAGACACAGAGTATTTGCCGGTGCAAACTCCATTGGGTCGCGATGTGATTGATGTGCTGGCTGTCGAAGAGGGTACGGGTGTCGGTGAGGAAGAGTTTGAGGCGAACTTGGACAAAGATGCCGAGATAGCGCTTAAAGATCTGGAAGTCTTATTAAAAGAGGTAGAAGACAAGCAGCATCGAAAGCGCCTGTCTGAATTATTGGTACGACTCACGAGATCTATGACCGCCGAGGATCGAGAAGGTCTCCAGCAGGCTGTCGATGATGCGACTGACCTCATCTTTGAATTAGAGGACTAGAGTTAAGCATCAGGCCATAATCAAAGGAGGCTCATATGGGACGGCACTCAAATCCTGGAAAAAAGAAGACTAAGAAGCGGGAGAACACCACCAAGCGCCCAGTTCATGGATCGCCTCAAGGTGCCGGGATCCCTCCTACGTCGCTTTACGGGGTGTTGGAGGTTGCAGTTGATGCCGATTTTGAAAAGATTCGCGAGCAATACTTACAGATGATCCGTCAATTTCCACCAGAAACTCACCCGGACAGGTTTCAGACAATTCGAGCGGCATATGACATCTTAAAGGACAAAGAATCCCGGCGCCAGTATGATCGGGAACGGTTTTATGGGACTTCGTTAAGCGATCTGCGGTCGCGAGTGCAAAAGTTATTGGCTACAGGTCGTGGACAAGAAGCGATTCGGCTACTGCATCAAATTGTCGACATCAAGCCTAATGTGGATGATTATTTGATCCTTGTTGAGGGATATCAAAATTATGGCCAATTAAAGGCTGCCAGTGCCGCGTATCAAAAGGCATTGGATTTAGCCCATGACCCCGAAGAGAAAGTACGTGTCGGGATCAAAGGAGCTCATCTGTCGTACAGCCCGGGTGACTACGATCAAGAAGTAATTGACGCACTACGACGGGTCGCCGAGCAGTATCCCCAGGTTGCCCCGCACCTAATTGCACCGGACATGTTCCACCATTATTGTAATATGGGTCAATTCAAGCAAGGGATGGCATACTTTCGCCGCTTGATTCCGAGGAGAAAGTATCTGACGGCCGACGATTTTTCGATTTATATTGATTGGCTGACTGCGCTGGATCAAGAGCACTACCATGCCGAGTTTGACAAACTTCTCGAATCGAAAGTCAAACCAGCCGCAATTACAGCGGCAGGAGGGCCGCATCGGGACAAAATCGTAGCCAGACTGCTCGAATTAACAGAGGTTGCTAGTGATCCCTATTATTGGAGATTCCAGGCCATTACCGCAAACCTCGCACACCTAGTCGATCCCACCAGTGAAAGCGCCCGGAAGTTGTGGCGAGAGTATGCGGACAAGCACCTATTAAGATTGCAGATTGAAGACCTAATCGACGACCTTAGGATACCTACCACAATGGTTTATCGGGTCCTTGACGGATTATTCGATAAATATCAAGTGAAATACGGGGACGCCATGATCCAGGATTTAAAGACTCGGCCTCGGAGGCAAGAGACTCTATCGGAAATGGCGGCCGTCGATTTCATTCAAGATACCTATCCTCGCGTATATCGAGCGTTTAAGACCCAACTTTTGTCGGGGAAAGCGGGCCGGTTGGGATGATCGGCTACTCGTCGATGAGTAATTTGGGCAAGCGCTGGTTCGATTAAAGGGCGACATCTCCTCGGATCTCGGTAAGGCCGATGGAGCTTGGATTTGAGGCGTATCTTGGCATCGGGTGGCGGGTGTTTGCCGCACGGTGGAGCAGGATCCTATCAATTATCCCCACCGAATTGTGGCCAGCGAAAGATGCGTTGCCGATCTTTCTCTGCCGCAATGGCCTTTTTCCATGTCTTAAAGGTGTCCGTCTGAACCATGAAGCCAACCCATTGGCCATTTTTGTCGACGACCAGCAGTTCCGGTTGGTTATGTTGAGCCATTTTTTCCACCGCGGATCGCACTCGCTCCCACTGCCCAATGGTTAAAAGCGGGCGGGCTAGGGCGTCCACTAGGATAGCCGGCTCGACGTCTTTGTGAATCAAGATACTGCTTTCGGGTACGCTCCCTACGATCCGCTCGCTCCCCGCTTCAATAACGAGATAGTGGGAATGATTAAGATCTGAAGGCCACGACTCGATCGGCCGAGCTAGTTCTCCCAGGGTTTGCTCGCCAGGCACAGTGACAACCCGTTCTCTTGGGACCATTATTTGTGCCACCGATTGGCTTCCCAGGGGGTTTACGGAATATTCGCGAGCCACGTGTACTCCACGGCGCGCCACCTTTTCGGTCAGGATTGAACGAGGGATCCACAGTACCGTGATGGCCATGCCGGCCACCGATGCCACGAATACCGGTAGCAATAGTGACCAGTTGTGTGGTTTCCATCGCAAAAATGGTGGCTGTAAATGGGGCACGCATGGTACCTCCTAACATGGAGGCCATGCCGATGGTGGCCGCAATGCCGGCCAGATGACCGGGGAATAAGGGACTCAACATCATGCCGAGCGCTCCGCCCAGGAGGAGCAACGGCGCGAGGACGCCGCCCGAGGTTCCAGAACTCAAAGATAGAATCCAAATCACGGCCTTGACAACGAACAAGACCAGGGAAGCCGCCCACATGAGATGGCCGGCATCTAGGGCTCTTATCGTGGGGTAGCCGACCCCGAGCGCGCGTGGGTCGATGAGTCCGCCCAGACCCACCGCGAGGCCTCCAAGCGCAGGCCACCACATCCAATGGACCGGCAGTTTGCGATAGGTGTCTTCAACTAAATACACCAATTTGGTGAGGGCACCGGACAC
>JAKADJ010000314.1 GCA_021820645.1 Bacillota bacterium | reverse complement strand
GGACACGGTTGCGGCCACGCCCGCCATGGCCAACAGTGTCGCCGTGATCCGATAACTCCATCGCCGTGACTTCGTCGCGGTCATCCTGACCCCACCCCGTTTGAGCTGAGAAGCTTTTCACGTCTCGTCCCTATTCTACAAAACTCTAGAACGATTCGACGACCCTGATCCCTCACTCTGCAGCCATACCCACCTTTAACTCCATGGCATCCGATGGCATGATCCATAACGAACGTTTCGCGTACACCAAAATACCCAAGATAACACAGGCCACGCCACCAATCTTCACCGTGTCGGGAGCACCTACCGCCCCGATTAAAAACCCGCCCAAGGCTTGCCCTAAAGGGAGCCCAATCCCCGTCACGCTGTTGATGGCGCCAAATACTTTTCCGCGTAATGCGTCCGGGACCAGACGTTGGCGCCACACCGAATACAAAATATTGTAGGGCGCGTACGTAAACCCTCCGAGTGCCAAGAATACGATAGCGAGCCATGGGTTGGCGGTGACTCCCACCATGCCACTAAAGAGTCCCCAAAGGATGATAATGCCCGCTACGACCGGACGAAGTGACCAGTTGGGTCGATAATACCCCCAGAGGAAGGTCCCCGCCACCGCGCCCATAGCAAATCCTGACCACAAGAGTCCGAGCATTTGAGGACCAGCATGAAAGATTGAGTGGACCAAGATCGGCAGTGCCGGCTCTAAGGGTCCATAGGTCAAACTAAAGCATAGGGTGACCACCACGAGCGTCAAAAGCAGAGGCACCGTGCGAAGAAACCGCCAACCTGCCACCATCTCTTCCTTAAACGGCTCCGGTTTCCGGGCTTGATTCGATTGATATAGCCCATGGGGAAGCGACAGCAGGGTTCCGCAGTAAAAGAAGGAAGCCAGGGCCGTCACCATGACCGTGACGGACACGCCTATGAGTGCCACGAGCACTCCACCCAAAGCAGGGCCTAATAACGTCACCAGATTCATGTTCAATTGCATCGCGGTATTCGCGGTCTCCCATGCCTCTTCACTCACCACATTGGGCAAGATAATCATGCGACCGAGATAGGCCAAAGGAGAGAGAATCCCGCCTAAGAACACTAGGCCCAGTAACAACACGTATGGCAGTTGATGGACGGCAAAGAGTATCCCTAGCACCATGAACAGTAGGCCTTGCGCCAATACATCCATTGAGAGCAAAATTTTTCGGGACCATCGGTCTAGTAATACACCCACAAAAGGACTGGCGACAATGTCACCGACGGCATAAAGTGCCAAGGCCAGTCCAATTTTCTCTCCAGATCCCGTGGACTTTAGCACCAACCAGGTGAGATCGATCACGCCAATCTGCATGCCAAGTCGCATCGCCAACGTGCCCATCCATAAGATCCGAAATGGCCGATTCGCCCATAGCAGGCCGTAAGTCATCGCCACGCCCACCTCCTGGCAAAGCCTTTCTCCAGATCTTAACGAATCGGCGCCAGCCCGCACAGTGGACTTTAGTCTTAAGCGTCGAAACCCTACGCTAAGTCTTCATCCAGAATGACTGCCCATCCCGAGCCGCCCGCGGAGGGATTCGCCCATCGCGACAGCTGCCGCGTTCACCGCGGTCTCGGAGCTAACTCCCGAAGCTGTTTCTCCTAAAAATCACGTGGACTGTGCCTTGGTTGCCGTCCACCAGGACCCGGTCGCCATCCTGCAAAGTACCTGTCGCCTTGCGGGTCGCCACCACGCACGGAACCCGATACTCGCGGGCCACCGTCGCTGCGTGCGATAAGATCCCACCGGAATCCGTCACCACGGCACCTGCCGTGGCAAAGAGACCGGACCAGCTCGGCATGGTCGTACGCGCTACCAGAACCTCGCCCGGCTCCAAACGCGAGAAATCCTCCACACCGTGAATGACCCGCACGGTCCCCTCCCATGTCCCCGCAGATGCAGCCATTCCGGTGAGGGTATATTCTGTTGACTCCGCTTTTTCGTCAACGGTTTCCCACGGTGGAGTCCCTAAAGTCGACGGCGGAGTTTCATCATAATATTGCTGGTACAACACCTTGCGCGTCGCCAGAGTGTCCCGATCTATAGACATTTCTCCAACCAGCATGGCTTGTAGTTCATCCCGATACAGGAAAAAGATGTCGTCCCGCTCGGCGAGGGTCCCATCTTTTAGCAAAAGGTCCGCGATTGCTAAGAACAGTGCCCGGGATTTTGCTGGCAACATGGCGTCGATATAAAAATGATGATCCTCATCGATTGGTCGCGCCAGAGAGGCTAGTTCAAATATTTCCTTGAATTGCGCCTTGTCACGGGGCTCCAACTGCGCTAGGACAGACTGGAGCGCCGATTGTTGGTGAGCCACGGTCTCTTTCCATCGCGTTTCAAAAGCAATCCCGGTTTGGAGAAATTGGCGTATTACAGCCAGCGCAGGACGAGGGTCCTCACGCCAAGTTTTTTGATAGAAGTCATGGCCCGCCCCAACGCGCCACCCGTAGCGATCAAGAACCTGAGAAAGTTGTTGCAAAAACCCTTGGGCCTCCGGTAATGCACCAAGAGCACTCTCGGCATCCTCATCCATCAAGACTTGCCGAATCGTAGGCAACGACCGAGCCGATTCCGCCAAGGCCGCCAGCGCCCGATCCGTCTCCACAAACTGGTTGGACGCCCCGACTAATAACGCATGGGCGTCGGTCGCCATTTTGTCTGGAAAGAGTTCCAAAAAGATGATCTCAAAGAGTTCTTGGACGGCAAACACCGGCATCACGATCTCCATGTGCCGGATCCAAATGCGTCGGTAGACGCCTACTAAGCTCTCAACTACCTGCGCCGCATCGGCTCGGGTCTGGATTTGATGGGTCCAGCCCTCCAACTCCTCGTAAGCTGGCAATAACTCGTTTGTCACGATGGCGTCAAACCGTGCACGAAGCCCTTGAAACTGAGGCCGCATGGCCTCCAATCGTTGTCGCGCGGCCGCGGGATCCGGTTCGGGTGATTTCTCGGTAACTTCGTCATACGGATACCCATGATAAATCCTGACTTCACGCGGGCTGGAGTTTCTTCCTGTAGCACGTGTTATGTGGGCTATGGCTTCCCCGACGGCAGGGATCATGAAGGATTGCAGAAGCGGGGTCATGGCAAACCCCAGATGTGTGGGATCATGCACCCAGAATCGATTCGCTAAGTCCGCCTCCGTAAGGGTCCAGCGATTTTCCATTGATGGCATTCAGACTCCAACCTTTCGATCTGTATTGTAGGCACCAAAACATCACCTAAGAGCGTATCGTCGTTCTCTTATGGCCTCTCCCCGATAACTCCCTCTTTCGCCCCGGGGATCTCTGATCCCCATACGTATGCGATGCTGTCCGGAAACCAGCCTAACACATGGGCATGCTTTCCGATGCCCCATTTAGACAATCCCTTGTATGGCACCGTATCAGTGGGATCCGATGTCCACCGCACTGCGGGGGGCTTTTGGCTTGACCGTTGGATTAGGCTTGGGCATTGCACCGCAAGAACCGTAGTAGCGGCGGAAAATAATGATCGGGGTCGTCCCACATGGCCAAATGGCTACCATCCGGGCAAACCACGGTTTCGGCGTTGGGTATGCGCCGGCCCATGTCACGCACGCTCTCGGGATCCATGGTGTCGTGGGCTCCTACCAAGAGTAGGGCCGGCACCCGGATGCGATGCAGATCGTCCCAGCGAT
>JAKADJ010000313.1 GCA_021820645.1 Bacillota bacterium | reverse complement strand
CGATCGCCGGTCAATTGTCCAATCGACTTGTACTCCGAGAGGTCGACATAACCCACCTGCACGGTCCCTGTGCGAAGCCCCGCAAATTCCGCCTCATTGGAGGATTCGTAGCTGACCACGACGCTATCGTACGCCTTCGGTCCCCCGTAATGGGGATTAGGCTTCAAGGTCCAGGCTTGGTTGGGGACCGCTTTGGCCAGCGTGTAAGGACCGTCAACCACCTTGTCAAAGCTCGGATGTGTGGCTTCTTTGCCAAGATAGGTGATTTCTTGTGTGATGTTATTGGGGTAGCGATTCCACACTTGCTTCGGCAACGGCAACAACTGCGAAAGCCCGTTGTAGATGAACCACTCTTGGTTGGCAGGCTTCTTTAGCGTGACCGTAAACTCATATTTTCCGTTCGCCGTGACGCTTTGCACCCCGCTTGGAATGTCGCCCGTTCCAGCACCCACATAAGGCCAGGGCGACGGAGCGTTCTTATTGGACACGGCCTGGATAATCTTCCAGGTCCATAGCACATCGGCCGACGTCACCGGATTCCCATCTGACCATTTCCACTTGGGATTCATGAAGACGTGGTAGACCGTGCCCGCTTTGTTGTAACTAATCTTTTGAGCGATAGAATCCTTCCAGTCGATGCCATACTTATTATTAATCCATAACAGCGGCTTATACAGTTGGTCAACGAGCTGGAAGTTGTAGAGGCTATTGTTGGACAAATTGGCCAGCGGAAAGAACCAGGTGAGATTCGTCTGCGCCGGCAAGGCGTAGACGATGGTGCCTCCCGCCACTGGTTTTGCCGATGTGGACGTCGTCTTTGATGGCGAGGCCCCACATCCAGCCATAAGGGCTGCCGCGGCCAGCGCCGATCCGACCCCGAGGATACTACGTCGAACTCCCATTAATTGATCTCCCTTCGGAATAGCCTAAGCACCCTAAAATATGCATGGGAATGCGGACAATTTCGACGCCTTCACTGCTTTTTCCTGCTACCGCGGTTCATCATCTTCGTCCCAGTCCGAACCCACCAATAGGCGGAACCGTACCAGTCGATGAGTGGGCACCATATACACCGGCGATCGAATTGATTAGCGGCCGAGAACTAAATGGTGTGTGGCACTCCGGGAAGGCGCTAGACTTTAGACCGCTCATTCGTAGCAGCATACACGCTCGAACGCAATTAAGGCTAAAATGTTGGCTCTGAGCGACCGTCCCGATATGATAGGACGAAGAGAGGCCAGTGGCCCATCTTCTCTTCGTGCGGGACCGTAGGTGTGTGCCTAACCCCGATAGGGTCGTTGAGTCCTGCCTTACTCCGTTGTTGGTGACTCCGTTAAAGAACGAAGCCTCTTCCTGTGCCATCCTAGGCCTTGGGGATGAGGGAGATAGATTCGCTGACCGTGGAAAAAGGAGCGCTCATGACAATAACCCACTGGAGTGCATCCGATGATGCCCAATGGCTTCATTATCGAGAAGGGATTGCGATTCTCTACGAGACCTGGGTTAATCGTGCCGTGGAGGAATTTTGTCAAGATCCTGCCATGGCATCCGCCGTACCCGAGGGGGAAGAACCGAGCGCATGGTTTCGAACCAATCTGGAAAAACACCGCGTCACCTTTTTAGGGTCGCCTAACGATCCCGAGATCCGGGAAAATAGCCGCCGAGTCGGTTTCGTCCATATCCACGCACATATCCTCCCTTCGTGGTACGTCACCCTCTATAACCTCCTGTTTGACGCCTATCACTCGCTTGAAGGGACGATGGACCGCATGCCTCCCCTGCCTTTGGTTCGACGCCGCTGGCTTGCCGACATGCGGACAACGCTGGATACCTATGAAACCGTTCTCTCGTCGACGTTGACCAGATTGGATGACTTGGCTCGCACGGACGCATTAACGGGGTTCCTAAACCGGCGGGGAATCCAGCAACGTATTACCGAGGACTTGGGCCAGGGGACAAAGGCCGCGTTCTTTGCCTTAATCGATCTGGACCATTATAAGGCGATTAACGATGGATTCGGGCACCCCTTTGGGGACAACGTCCTTATCCGCTTTGCCACTACGACGCAGTCAGTGGCACGCACCACGGATGCGTTGGGCCGGGTTGGGGGCGATGAATTTATCTGGTGGCTTCGGGACATGGATAGTGTCCCCACCCTTATTTCCCGGATTACCGCTCTCGACCACGCGATGACCCAAGAATGCCCCACCACATTTTCTGTCGGCATTGCCCGTTATCCTCAGGATGGTTTCACATACGATGAGTTATATCGGGTCGCCGATCGGGCGCTCTATCGGGCCAAGCAAGCTGGGCGCCACGCGTACGCGCTTAGTGGAGCGAATCCCGTGGGATTTCAGGACCTAAAAGCTCGGGCCGATTTCAGGGATCCCGAATAAGAATTCCTATTGTATAGCCGTGTGTTGATACCGGGCAAAGCCCAGGTCCCCGATCCACCAACCGCGATCGGCGACCAAGTCGTCCCGCCATGATATAACCCTAAATGCAACGCTCACCGTGCTTCCCACTCTGGCGTTGAGCCCGCGATTCTAGCGGCGTGCCAACAACCACCGGTGCCAGCCTTGGCGCTTTCTCGGAGCGAGTTCGACGGGGCGGCCCTGCAGCACTAAGGACGGCACCTCTTCCATCATCCAATGGGCTTCGTCTTCGCCGTAGCGGCGCGTCAGTATTTCCACCACCGGGGCAAGACGTACGGGACGCTTGACGACCGAATGGCCGTCGCTGGCCACACTTTGGATGAGGCCCCGTTCGATGAGTTCCCAGCTGGCCGATTCTACTTCCGGGCCAAATTGACCGAGGAGGGATCCGGCCGAGGCCACACCTAAAATCTCCATCCGCATCAGACGCTCCGCGAGTTCTGGCCGCCGGCGGATGCCACGATTGCGTTCCGGATGAATGACTAAAACGCGCAGTCCCTCAAGCGTTAGTTGATAGAGGACGTCCAGTGTATAATGCGGGAAGTCATTAGGCGGCAACTCCACGCAAATGTAGCGTGAATCACCAATGGGAAGATAGCGACCCGACAAGAAGCCTTGAGCCAAGTCGGGGCTTAATCGCACCTCCATGGCTGGCACCAAACGGAGCGCCAAGCCTGCCTCAGCGATCCGAGTCTGGGCTTCGGCCATCGTGTGGCGATACCGGTCAGACGGCACATCGAAATGGTGATCGTTGGCATGGGCAACCGATATTACGACGTCGGTCCCGTCCTGAACCGCTTGTCGCCACACCGCTTCGGCATCCTCCCAAGTTTTCGGACCATCATCTAATCCCGGCAGCACATGGGCATGTAAGTCAACCACGCGTTTCCTCTCCCTCGCCTCTCGGTCTATCCTATGCATCCGTTCCGACACATGAGTGTCCTGCAGAATTCGACAAGGTGGCGGCGTTTCCCTCTTTCGTCTGACCGTAAGATCCGCAGAACAACGGTACGGGTGCAACGCATCCCGGGCTAATGCGTCTCGCGACGCTCTTGAAGAATCGAGGAGGGCTACTCACCTTGATTAGGTCTGACTCCATAGAACCCAGCGTGCGGATTGTCGGGATAGACGTAAGGCGCTTAATGACCGTAGCCATCAGGGGACGACCTGTATTGGCTTTGACGCGAGGTTACAGGAACCCTGCCGTCGGTGTCGTTTTATTCTTCTGACCTGCGAAGCCCCTCAACCGTGCCAAGCTGA
>JAKADJ010000312.1 GCA_021820645.1 Bacillota bacterium | reverse complement strand
AGGGGACTATGGTGAAATTGCGACAACCGGCGACATTTTTAGAGCTTATCGGTCAAGAAAAGGATGCCTGTGCCTTATATGCCGCGGTCTCCAAAATGCCCCCCCAAGTTGGCGGTAAAGAGGCGCCGTTGTGGGCCGACGCCTTGGCGGCATTGGTTCACATGGAGCACCGTGCTGGTCAAGTGGGTGGGCGGACCGATGGCACCGGTCTCTTGACCACCCTACCTCGAGAACTCTGGCAACGTCGACAAAGTGGGAGTGCGATGAACGTCGATGTCCGGGATCCGAGATTTTGGGTCATCACCTTGGTGGCATCGGTGTCCGATGGGCAGGAGGTGACCCGCCACCTGACCGAGTGTCTCTGGCCCTGGCAATTTCGGGTACTGACTCCGCATTGGGACTTGGTGGATGGCGATGAGGGTTTATATTCCCATGGCCTGTATTTTACGGGGGAGCGAGCCATGGAAACGCGTCAATTTGGAGGAGCCTTGGACGCGGTGGAAGAACGGTTCCCGGGTAGAATTGCAACCTTTAGTCGGTCGGTTGCCATTATGAAGGTGAGACATGGAGCCAAAGTCCTCGGCCAACACGCCCATCAACTGTGGGGGAACGATTTCTATCCTCGGGCCTTGTTGGGTCATAATCGGTTTTCGACCAATACCACGACCGATCTCTGCCGTGTGCAACCGTTTTTGGGTTTGGCTCACAATGGCGAAATTAACACGATCGATCGGCTAGTCCAGGACCTCGAAGACGCTGGCATGCATTCTATACGGTCCGGAAGTGACTCGCAAAACTTGGATCGATTGTTGGCGAGCCTAGAGGCCCGTTATGCGATCGATGCCAGCCACGCGTTACGACTAGCGATGGCTCCGTCGCCGGCCTATTTGGAAAATTTGTCTCTAGAAATGCAACAAAAGTGGGCCAAAGCCCAGGCATTTTGGAGACCGGTGGCGGAAGGCCCCGCAGCGATCGTGTACTTGCGAGAAGGGCAGTTGGTGGCCGGAGTCGATGCGTTGGGACTACGCCCGTTGTGGCTTTTAGAAACGAGGACGGCGTATGTCTTTTCATCGGAGCCCGGGGTGGTGGATTCGGATGGTTGGGTGGCAGAGCCAAGACCCCTAGGCCCCGGCGAGATGGTTGCCCTCACTTGGGAGGAGTCGGGCCCGGTACGGATGATCTCACAGGGCGGGATTGAAAAAGCTCTGCTGCAACGAACCGCGACGCTGCCCCCCGTGCGTCGATGGGAGCCTATTACGGGCGATGCTGATCCGTTCACGGTGTCGCCGGGCACGCTAGCGGCTAATGGTTGGCGTCAGGATGACTTGGCGGTACTCCGGGCATTCGAAGACACCGGACGCGACCCGGTTGGCTCATTAGGATTTGATGGGCCCATCGGATGCCTCTATCCGGGGATTACCAATATTGCGGACTACCTGCAAGAAACGGTCGCCGTCGTAACCAATCCAGCACTCGATCGAGAACGGGAAGCCGAACACTTCCGACTGCACACCTATTTAAGCCCACGGCCCCAGTTAGACCGGACAGCGCAAGATCCCGTACTGGTAGGGGAGCATCCCTGGTTACGCGACATCGATGTGTCAGAGCTCGAGAAGACCTGGCCGGGAGCGGTGTGCCGCGCATCTTTAGCCTGGTCAATGGGTCGAGAAGAGCTAGAGTGTGCCATCGAACTAGGCCAGAATGTGGTGACGTTGGCTCGTGGCGGCGCATCGACAGTGATACTCGACGATGGCATCGAAGATGGGGTGGGACTGGATCCCGTGCTGGGGATGGCACAGGTGGCTCTGGCGCTTCGGCAAGAGGGACTTCGGCGTGTAGTGCGGGTGATTGTACGCAGTGCGGCGATACGACATTTGCATGATGCCATCGTGCTCTTGGGCCTCGGCGCGGACGCTTTGGTACCTTACGCAATGTGGGCCCAGATCAAAGGCGATCAGTATGCCAAAGTCGTGGGCGTAATGAATCAGGGGCTTGAAAAAATTCTGTCGACCATGGGAACCCATGAACTATCGGGATACGGGCGCAATTTCTCGGCCATTGGTCTTCCAACCCCTGTGGCCAAGGTAATCGGGGTGGTCTCCTACGCGCCTCCGATCTATAGCGAATGGTGTTCCAAGCGGACCGAAATGCAAGAAGAACGCTATCGTCTCATCAAGAACCCGGGTGCAACTTTACGGCTCATTCCGCACAATACCAACTATGTGTATAAAGCCGCCTTAAGTTTGGCTGAGGGACGCACTGATACCCGGGCGTTTCACGATGTGGTAGCCAACGTGGAACGCAAATACCCGAGTCAAATTCGCCATCTGCTCCGAGTCGCGTCCCTGCCGCATCGTGCAGGCATACGGCCGCGATTGAACATGGGGCGACATGGCCTACCTTTCGTGATTTCCTCGATGTCTTTTGGGTCTCAAGGTGAATCGTCTTTTCGTAGTTATGCCCGCGCTGCCCAAATTCTCAACATCGTTGCGATGAACGGAGAAGGTGGGGAAATTCCGGATATGGTGGGGGAATATTATCCCTGGCGGGGCTATCAAATTGCCTCGGGACGTTTTGGAATTAACGCGAAGCTTATAAACGGGGCGCAATATGTCGAGATAAAAATTGGCCAGGGGGCCAAGCCGGGGGAAGGAGGTCATCTCCCGGGCAGTAAGGTATCCCAAAAGGTGGCCGAAGCACGCCGCGCCCAGTTCGGGGTGGATCTCATCTCACCCAGTAATAACCATGACCTCTATTCGATTGAAGACTTAAAGCAGTTAATTGATGAGCTGAAAGAAGTCAATCCCGACGTCAAAGTGGTCGTCAAAGTCCCGGTGGTGCCCAACATTGGCACCATCGCGGTAGGGATTGTCAAAGCCGGCGCCGATGTCGTCAATCTGTCTGGATTTGATGGGGGGACGGGAGCCGCACGGCTCCATGCTCTTCGCCATGTGGGACTTCCCATCGATATTGGAATCCCTGTCGTGCATGCCGCACTGACGGTGGCCGGGTTACGAGATCGGGTGGAAATTTGGGCGGACGGGGGAATGCGGGGCGCGGGCGACGTCATGAAAATGGTGTTGTTAGGCGCCAATCGGATCGGGTTTGGGACCATGGCCATGATGGCGCTCGGGTGCACCATTTGCCGGCAATGCCAGAAGGACACCTGTCATGTGGGCATCACCACCCAAATGGAAAGCATGGAGGAAGCGCAAGCACGAGGCCTAAAGCGATTTCAACTCCAAGACGTTGATCGAGGTGTTACCCAATTGGTCCATTTTTTTCAGGGCCTGGCAGAACACCTGGCAGACCAACTTGAAGGCCTGGGGCTGGCCTCGATCGCCGACGCAGTGGGGAACTGGCAATGGCTCGAGCATTCTCTGGAAGACCGACACCTTACGGATTACCAAGGATTTTTGGAGGATTTGTCGGCTGGAATGACGGCTGCCCTAGATTATTCAGCGATGGTTGCAGGCGAATATCCCGGAGCCCGTCACGCACCGGATACCAATGAGCCCCATCTCGGCGGGGCGCGAACCCTCGGTACGGCGATTTCTGGTCGCCGGGCTCGGCGTGCCGGGGCAGAGGAGGAGGATGTTCTACAGATTTCCAAGGTGGCCGGCCAAGGCTTTGGTGCGTTCCTGCATCAGGGGGTACGCTTAATGGCCTTGGGCGGCGCCCAGGATGGCTTGGCCAAGAGTG
>JAKADJ010000311.1 GCA_021820645.1 Bacillota bacterium | reverse complement strand
GCCCGTATTTTTACACCCTTCGAGGGATCCTCGAACAAGATGCAAAGAGAGCCGAACACTATTGAGTGGAGCCCAGAACATCCGATGTCCCAAGCGTTTTGAGCGTTCTGGATAAGGATGACACGCCCCCCCGCCAGCGTTAAAAGGAGGACAGCATTAAACGGCCTCCCCTTCTGGTCCCTGTTTACACGAATCAACCCGCGGGTACTGACCTTAGTGGGCCCTATTAAGAATCCGTTGGGGATAGAGATAACGCGGGCCATCGCGGCGCGCTACTAGGGTCACGGTTTCTCCCGGCGTCAGCACCAAAGTCCGTTCCCCATCTAGAGCCAGACTCCCTCCGTCCGTCGGAGCCTCAATGCTCATGGTGTGATTCAGGGGGATCCGCTGATGCCCATTCACTAAAAACCTCGCCATCATTCCCGGTGCTAAGGCTCCATGGGCCACCTCGTAAGACCCTTCGGATCCCAATTGGAGCCACGTAATGGCATCCTCTTCGGCGGCTACGGGGGATACATGCCCCCCCACGTTAGAAAGTCCCGGCCGCATCGGATCAGCAACCGCGAGCCATAACGCGCGCACATCTTCCGGGTTCCAGACCGCCAGCGCTCCGGTAAAGGTCTGGCGGACCAACGCGATATCAATCAGGGCCAGATCTTCTACTGGCATCGAGTCGCGTTCGCGTGTGAGATGTAACACTTTAGAGACAAACAGTTGATCGTAATACTGATCTGGGGACACCACATAAGTCCCCGCGGCAAATCCCGCAATCGTCTGGTCGCCGACCCAGCACGCCACATTGTTAGTCCCGCCAGCCACGGGGAGCACCGGGATCCCCGGACGAGACTGGGCCACGTTACGCTGGGTCCCATCACCACCAATAGCGATCAAGAGCGAAGCCCCTGCTTCAACAAGTTGTCCGGCCCATTTCACGGTGGTATCCGCGGATGACGGGCCAGTGACATCTCCCACCAGTTCCACGGACAATCCGAATAATCTTCGGGCCTCATCTTGCACGATACTGGCAAGCCCCTCATAATCCCTAGGCATCACCACCTGAATCTGGTCCGCGAATACTGCAATGCCCGAGAGAAGCCTGCGCAATACCTGCAGCTTTTCTGGAGTCGATTGCAGCGAGGCAAACGCGACCAAACGGCGGATGTCTCGTCCCGCCATGGGATTTAACATTAATCCAATCGTCTTTTGCGTAACAACTTCCTCTTTTCGTACGGTTCCTAAGGCTCGTCCTCGGAAACAAGTTTTTGCATCAGCCGCACCAGTTCTTGACGCTCCTGCTCTGTCAGTCGCTCCCCCAATTGTTGCAAGTACGCGATGTGTTCCTGTCGTTCTTTGGCTAAGAGGGCTGTCCCTTCTGGGGAGAGCCGAAGCCAGACAATGCGACGATCTTGCGGATCTCGATCCTTGATGATTAGCCCTTTTTGCTCGAGGGCTTCAATCGATCGCGTCGCGGTGGGCCCAGCGACCTTTAATAAGGACGCCATCTCCATTAAGGTGGTCGTATGCGCCTCGTGCATAATCGCCAGAGCGTGGTATTGCGTGGCGGTAATATTTAGCGGTTCTCGCTCCCGCCGAAACCGCCGGCTCAACATCCGTCCGAGCACAAAGGTCGCATCGAATAACGAACCTGCTTGGTTATCATCCACTGGACATTCCTCCAGCCCTATGCTTCTTTCTCCAGCATAGCACAGTGCCTAGAACGCTTCGTGCCGTAATACAGACAAAATCTGCTTCTTGTACCGCAAAAACTCCGTGGACAGAATGCTATCCCATTTTCTCGGCCGTTTCAATTCAATCTGAAATTCCTCTGAGACCATTCCAGGACGGGGCGTCATAACCACCACGCGATCGCTTAAGAGAATCGCCTCATCAACATCATGCGTAATAAACAACACGGTAGGCTGCGATGTTTTCCAGAGTTCTAGCAGAAACCGTTGCATATCACTGCGGGTTTGGGCATCCAATGCTCCGAACGGTTCATCCATGAGTAGACTCGCGGGATCGGTAATCAGCGCCCGCGCAATCGACACCCGTTGCTGCATACCGCCTGACAACTGGTAAGGATAGTGGCGTTCAAAACCCGATAACCCCATCTCTTCCACCATTTGCGTGATTTCAAGGTTGTGGCCTTTTGGATTCTTGTCCCGAATCGTTAGCCCGAATCCAATGTTGTCAAATACGGTCATCCACGGTAATAACGAAGGTCGTTGAAACACCACGGCCCGTTCCGGACCGGGCTTAGTCACGACCTGGTCACCTGCCATGATCTGACCGCGCGTCGGTGTCTCGAACCCCGCGAGCATATTCAAAATAGTGGTTTTTCCGCACCCACTCGGACCGACAATCGAGCAAAATTCACCGTCCTCAATCGTCAAAGAAAATTCTTGCACGGCTACGGTCGGCTCGCCCCCTTTACCGGTCGCCGGGTACATCTTTCCTACATCCATAAATTGAATCACAGAGACACTCCACTCCTTTTAGTCACGTCTTTCAAAATAAAGCGGGTCCTCGGCCGAGAACCCGCTTTATCTTACGGGTTTGAAGATTTCGCTACTTTTTGTGCGAACGAGGGATCCACATATTGCGCCATGTTGCTAGGCATTGTCGTAATCGTCCCCTGCGTGTGGAGCCATTGAGCAGCGGAGGTTAACGATTTGGTTACCAATGAGGATGCGACGCTCGCACCATGGCCCATTCGCCGCGACGTAAGTTGCTGAGACAAGGTGGTAAAGCTCAGTCCCGAAGCTTGGGCCTTAGCTTGAGCCGCCGTAATCCCGTTAAGCTTCGCCATATCTTGATAAGCCTGGTTCGGATGCTGCTTGAAAAAGGTCACGCCTGCTTCTTCTGCCCGTATGAACCCCTCGACGAGGGATGGATACTTCGCGGCAAACGTACTGTTCACCACCGCTAAGTTGAAAATTGGGGCAGTCTGTGCTTGATTTTGGTCATAGACCAAGATGTGGCCTCCATCCTGCTGCATCTGACTCATGAAAGGAACCCAGACATAGGCCGCTTGAATCCGTCCCGTTTTCCACGCAGCCACCATGTTTGGTGGAGACATATTCTCAATATGGACACTACTTTGAGGGATATGCGCATTCTTCAATGCCGTGTACAGTTCAAACGGAGAGGTTGACCCGGTAACCAGCGCGACCGTTTTTCCCTCCAAAGATTTTAGACTAGTGATCCCGCTGCCATTTTTGACCACAAGGCCTTCCGCAGTCGTGTAGCGTTCCATCGCCCACACAACTTTTAGAGGCACGCCTTTCGCAATCGCGGACGCCGTCGGGGGGTTGCCTAGCGTCGTCATGAAGTTTAAGGATCCAGAGGCGAGTGCCGTTAAGGCCGCAGGGCCCGATGAGAAGTACTTGGTCACCACGTGGGCATGCATGTACTTTTGAAAGAAGTTTTGCTCGATAGCCACGGCTTCCGGATCCGGTGCATTCTCGTAACCAATCGTGACCGTCGGCTCGCTCGACGCTCCCGTCGCACTTCCGCAACCTGCAACAATCGCCAACAAAGGCAACACCATGAGTCCACTCATCCACCGCTTGTTCATCTAATTCCTCCTTATTTTCAGGCCCTTAGGCTTGCCCTTTCCAGGGCACCATCTTCTTTTCCATCGTCCGGATTCCGAGCTCCATCCCGTATCCCAAAAGACCGATGATAATGATCCCGACGAACACCACACCAATTTGG
>JAKADJ010000310.1 GCA_021820645.1 Bacillota bacterium | reverse complement strand
GGCATTTTGTCTTTGATGAAGGCGCCCGATTCGCTGGCGGGGGCTTGGGATGACGCGTGGATACACCAAGGGAGATGATCATATTCATCGGCAGCAGATAGGGAGCGAATTTGGACAAGGGAAAGACCTCCGTCTCTTTGAGTTTTTCGGGGCGCACCCGGGACAAGGGCCAGACGGCGAGGGGACGCGGTTTGCGGTGTGGGCGCCCAACGCGTCGGGGGTGTCGGTGATCGGGGATTTTAATGAGTGGCAGGCGGGAGTTCATCGACTAGACCCGGATCCCAACGGCAGCGGCGTATGGCAGTCGGTCATCCCCGGTGTGGGTCCTGGAGAGCGCTATCGATTTGATATCGAGTCGCGCTGGAACGGTTATCGGGTGCAAAAAGCGGATCCCGTCGGATTCTTTCACGAGTCTGCGCCCGGTACGGCATCCATTGTATGGGATTTAGCGTACGCTTGGGGCGACGGCGATTGGATGCAGCGGCGCCATCGGACCGGGCAGTTCGACGCGCCCATGAGCATCTATGAAGTGCACTTAGGGTCTTGGCGACGGGGCGACGGCAATCGACTGCTCTCCTATCGGGAATTGGCTCCGTGGCTAATCCAGCATGTGACCCGACTCGGATTCACGCATGTGGAATTGCTTCCGGTGATGGAACATCCCTTTTATGGGTCGTGGGGATATCAGGTCACGGGATATTTTGCGCCCACCAGCCGGTATGGCACCCCCCAGGATTTCATGTTCCTCATCGACCAACTGCACCAAGCGGGGATTGGGGTGATTTTAGATTGGGTTCCCTCCCATTTCCCCACCGACGCGAATGGCCTCGGATTTTTCGATGGGACCCATCTTTATGAACATGCGGACCCGCGTAAAGGGGTCCATCCTGATTGGAACACCTTTATCTTCAATTACGGTCGTCATGAAGTGCAGAGCTTTCTGACCAGTAACGCCTATTTTTGGCTCACACAATATCACGCCGACGCGCTACGGGTGGATGCGGTCGCCTCGATGCTGTACTTGGATTACTCACGGCAACCGGGTCAATGGATTGCGAACCATCAAGGCGGTCGCGAGAATCTGGAAGCCATTCATTGGCTGCAAGATTTGAACCGCTCGATTTACGGGGCAGTTGAAGGGATCGCGATGATGGCCGAGGAGTCCACGGCATGGCCGGGGGTGACGCGCTCCGTAGACGCCAATGGCTTGGGGTTTGGCTATAAATGGGACATGGGGTGGATGCATGACACGCTTCACTATGTCGGGAAAGATCCCGTGTTTCGTCGCTATCATCACCGGGATCTGACGTTTCGTCCCGCCTACGCCTTCTCGGAAAACTTTGTGTTACCGCTGTCTCACGACGAAGTGGTCCACGGCAAAGGCTCATTATGGGGCAAGACAAGCGGGTCCGAATGGGAAAAGGCGGCTACGTTGCGCCTTCTGCTCGGCTACCAGATGGCCACGCCTGGGAAAAAGCTATTGTTCATGGGTCAGGAATTCGGCCAAGAGCGGGAATGGAATCACGATCAGTCGCTCGATTGGCACCTTCTGAATCAGCCGCTCCACCAAGGGATTATGGACTGGGTGAGAGATTGTAACCATCTCTATCGGGAGACCCCGGCGTTGTTCGAAGGCGATTGTCGGCCCGAAGGCTTTCGTTGGGTCAAACACGAGGATGAACTGTGGTCGGTTCTAGCGTTCTTGCGGCTTAGTCGAACCGGGTCGCCGGTTCTGGCGGTATTTAATTGGACCTCGATTCCGCGCCTAGGATATCAGATGGGAGTACCCGAAGGAGGGCCTTGGGATGAACGCCTCAATAGCGATGCTGCGGTCTATCAGGGAGGCGGCATGGGCAATCTCGGAACCGTTATGGCACTGAGGGAGCCGTACCAAGGATTTCCCTATTCCCTGACGCTCACGCTGCCACCGTTGTCGATGATTGTGCTACAACCTGCAATCGAAGCTTGAGAGGGCCTGTCCTAGGCCTTCGGTTTTCCGATAAAGAGGGGCTCCCTCGAACCATAAGCATGCGGGCTCGGTACGTGGAGGCATGGGGGTGTTTAACGACAGCCCAGATGGCCAGGATGTTTTTAGAAACGACGATATTAGGCTACACCAAAACCCGTCTCGGTATGAGACGGGTCGTCGAACGGTTCGAGTATGCCGACCCGGTGAAAGTCGCGTCTATCGCGGAGTGTCACCGGGGTGTTCTGCCCACCACCACGACGAGAGGCCATAGCGACCACACGGCCCACACCGATCCAAGGGTCGCGAGCGCCAAGATGCCGGCTACGAGATACCCGTTGCTCGGGGAGGCCCGATTCCCTTTAGGGGCCAACGGTGACGCGGGTGAATTGGGGTGCGGGATACCGGGTTCTCTTGGAACTTGGCTTTCTGGGACTTGATAATCTTGCATGGTGCTACCTCCATTTTTTCCGGGGAAATCGGCTTACGATTGGCGAGTGCGGTGTCATTTGAGACCGATCAGGCGAGGCGGCGTCACAGGGTTCTCGGGGAACCCTGTGTGCTTCGGAGAAGGCTTGGGCGGAACCCAGTTAGGCTTGCATGGTGTGAGCGAGTTGACCCGACCGAACTGTTCTGGCGGGATCGGACACGATCCGGGATCTTGGGGTTCATTGGTGGTCCGGATCGATGCGTTCGGACACTTTAGTCCCGATGTGCCGCACCGTTCGCGCGCCTTTGGCACGCATCTGGACGATCTTAGTACGGGTAGAGTTGAGAACCCGCTCGGGGGTTTTTGCGGCCTGGTCTAGGGTCTGACCAACCTGGGCACCCAGATTTTCCATGGATTTTTTAGTGCCAGGCGTCTTGTTGGAGGTCGGCGTGGTAACGTCTACAGAGAACTTGTCCTTGCGGTCCATAATGTGTTGCCTCCTGGTTTTTGATGGATGGGTTAGACACACGGACAGTCGTCCAGTGCCTGCAGGTTATCGTGGCTGCGGTCTAACCGGGATTCGATGAAACACTAGTGTGGTCGGTCTCGACGATCAGTGGATCGAGGCTCAAACGTTCGGCCCATTCTTCGGGAGCGATTCCTGAAGACGATGTGGTGCTTAATGCATGCGTGTCCTTGGGGGTAGCCTGGGGGTCAGATAGTAATCCCAGGAATTTTCGTCTGGCTCCGACTCGGGATACTTACGGGACGGGTGGACAATGAATTTCGGCGGTTCGGTGGTTCGGTCTTGTCCTGTTCAATGGTAAGGGTGTACGCGTCATTGCGTGGGGATCTTGCATGATGTGCCTCCGTGGCCTGAATCTCAGGTAAACCTCAAACGGTAGAGTCCAAGGTGAGCAAATCATCTCGGATGAGTATCGAACACCCTAAGCTTACCACAAAATGCTAACGTTTAGGGGATTTACGCATATTAATTCGTATTATGAAATCCCCCTTAGTTCGCTGAAATAATGCGTTATATAGATTAATTAGCGAGATTGCACGCAGCGCTGGAGGCAGCTTAACGCATAAATATACGATATATCCTACTCCTGGGATTTGGTCTCGGCTACGGGCTCCGGATTAGCAGTGTCGGGTTCCTTGCGCTGCCTTTTAAGCGGGCGGACGTGGTCGTAAATTCTAAACGATACCCCGAGTAAGGCCCCTAACAACGTACTACCCAGCACAATGAGTGAGACGGATACCGCGGGTATCGTCCAGAAAAAGATGTGTAATCGGAGGCCTTGGCGATTTTGTAACACCTATTCCGCACCCA
>JAKADJ010000309.1 GCA_021820645.1 Bacillota bacterium | reverse complement strand
TGATTGAGGTCGAGCTACTAGTGAAGCGTTACGGGGATTTCGAAGCAGTGCACGGAATCGACTTTTCGGTGGCGGAAGGGTCCTGTTTTGGCCTGTTGGGGCCAAATGGCGCTGGGAAATCGACCACCATTCGGATGATTTGCTGTTTGGCTGAAGTGTCGGCTGGACGTCTGACCGTGCTAGGCCACGATGCGCATCCGGGAAACCTAACGATCAAACGGCAACTCGGCGTGGTTTCGCAAGAAGATTATTTGGATCCATCCCTCACGGTAAGGGAAAATGTCGAATTGCACGGAAGATTTTACGGCATGGGGTATCGAGATGCTAAGCGGCGGGCCCAGGATCTTTTGGTGTTTTTACAGCTGGACGAGAAGGGAGGCGAACAAGTCCGATCTTTGTCGGGGGGCATGCGGCGTCGCGCGGTCATTGCCCGTGCGCTCATGGGGCGACCGCGTCTTCTAATATTGGACGAGCCTACGACCGGGCTTGACCCCCAAGCCCGGATCTTAGTATGGAGTAAAATCCGAGAACTCAAGCAAGACGGGGTGACCATTCTCCTCACCACGCATTATATGGACGAAGCCCAACGCTTAGCGGACGACCTGGTCGTCATCGATCATGGAAATATCTTGGAACGAGGCACGCCGGGCGATCTGATCGCCCGCGTAGTTGGGGCCGATTGCTTGGAAATTGCTGAATGTGACCCCACTCTTGGTCAATCTTTGGTGGATCATAGTCAGGCTATGGGCGCCATCAGCGATTGGCAGGGGGATAGCCTGATGTTATTCGCCACGGAGATGGACCCGATTATCGCACGATTGCAAGCGGAGAAATTACTGCCCCCGCAATACTATCGGCGCCGGGCAAGCCTAGAAGATGTGTTTTTACGTCTGACGGGGAGGGATTTACGGGAATGACCACCAACCAGGGTTGGAGTCACGGCATGCTCATGGTCTTTCGACGAAATTTTTTGGCCTGGGTGAAATACTACAAGAGTTCGATCCTGTTAAACTTTGGGGAACCTTTGACGAATTTGCTGGCTTTAGGCTTTGGACTCGGTGCGTACGTAGCGACCATGGCCGGAGTCCCGTTTGTAGATTTTATTGCACCCGGCCTCCTGGCGGTGACGGCCATGAATGCGGTCACCTTCGACATGACATTTGAGGCCTATGACCGGCTAAATGAAAACGGCATTTACCAGGCGATGATTACCGCGCCATTAACGGTACCCCAAATTGTAGCCGGAGAGTATCTTTGGGAGGCGTTTCGCAGTCTTCTTTACGGATCGGTATTCCTTTTGGTGTTGATACTGTTAGGCCTAGTGCATTCGTGGTGGGCCTTGGTGGTCCCGCTGCCACTGCTGGTAACGGGGATCATGTTTTCCGGGCCGGCGCTTTTGGTGGCAGCCCGGGCTCGCAACCATGAACAGCTATTTTATTACTTTACCTTGGTGATTACCCCGATGTTCATGTTTTCGGGAGTGTTTTTCCCGATTGCCCATCTACCTATATTGGTACGCGACATCATTATTCTGACGCCGCTTTTTCACGTCGTGAACGTGGTGCGGGCTTTGGTTCTGGGCCATCTATACTTGGGTCTTTGGTGGGATGTGATCTGGATGTTTTTCTATGTCGCCTTATTTAGCTGGCTACCCGTTCGGACTCTCAAACGTAGATTGACAGGATGAAATGAGAACCGCGACCAAGATGCGTTCATGGTGCACGTTGGAGATAGTTATGGAGGAGGCCACGCTGACGAATTATGCGTGAGGGGTGGGCCGCGGTGACATACACATGGACCAGTCGTAGACTGGTCTTGAAGTCGGGGTCTACGAAGCAAAAACCCATCTAGCGGAATTGCTTGATTTCGTATCGAGGGGGGAGTCGGTAAAAATTTTGCGCCATGGAAAACCCGTGGCCCTCATGATCCCTCCAACGAAGGATAAAAAGATGCCCGTCGGTGAGACCATTGCCCGGTTAAAGCACCTCCGAAAAGATGCGACCTTGGGAGGAATTTCTCTTAAAACATTAATGAACGAAGGACGGAAATAGCGTGCCTTTTGTGGCGGATGCATGGGTGACAATGGCCTGGTGTTTTGAAGATGAGAAGAACTCCTACACGGATGGGGTTCTCGACCAGTTATCCACGGATACTGCCGTCGTCCCCGGGATCTGGCCATTAGAGGTTATCAACGTCCTTTTGCAGGCGGAACGGCGGGGGCGTATCACCGCTACCGCAGCCGACCAATTTCTCCTGGGGTTGGGAGAACTCCCCATCACTGTCGTGGAAATGACTTGGCCATCTTTTGCGGAATCCCTTATCCTGAGAGCGCGTCAGACCGGATTGACGGCTTATGATGCCGCATACTTAGCCCTCGCATTCCGCCAGGGCTACCCAATTGCAACTCAAGACAAGAAGCTTAAAGAAGCCGCCAATCATCTCGGAATTGGCCTCATGGAATGATGGCCATGAAGCCAGGTATCTTGGTTTCGTGGTAGCTCACTTGCTCACCGGCAAATCACTCGCATAGGCCTTATTTGATGCCCATGCCCCGGGAGTGGTTCAATTAGACGCTATAATGGTACACAAGACAGGAGGCCAGTATCCATGCGCGAAATCCACCCGGTTCCACCATATCCCTATACGTTTGGGAAGTATCATGAACCGATTGCGGAAGTCAATCCAGGAGAAGTCGTGGTGCTCTACACCGAAGATTGTTTTGAGGGGCGCGTGACGTCGGAACAGGACTTACCGAGTCAAGTGGCAGGGCATTACTTAAATCCACAAACAGGGCCTATTTTTGTGTCCGGGGCGGAGGCCGGCGACATGTTAAAGGTCCACATTCATGACGTGGAACTCACCCGAGACTGGGCAGTGAGTGCTCAAATTCCACATTTCGGGGGGTTGACGGCGACCACTCTCACCGCGACGCTTCAAGATCCCTTGCCAGAAAAGGTATGGATTTATCGGAAGCAAGCTGATGGACGCTTTGCCTATTCGGACCGATTTGCCATTACCCCGCATCCCTTTATGGGCACCATGGGGACCGCGCCTGACCTCGAGGCGTTATCGGCGCTCACGCCTTTTACGCATGGAGGCAACATGGATGTGCCGGACGTCAAGGCCGGCAACATCGTATGTCTACCCGTCAACGTCAAGGGGGCCTACTTCTCCACCGGGGATTGCCATGTGGCTCAGGGAGAAGGCGAGGCGTGTGGAGTGGCGTTAGAAATTTCCGGGAAAATTACCTTGTCGTTTGAAGTGGTCAAGAACCATCCCATTGCGTGGCCGCGCATCATTTCGCCCACCGAGATTATGACCGTAGGTAGTGCGCGTCCCATGGAAGATGCAGCGCGGATTGCTTATACCGAACTGGTGAAATGGCTGATTGCCGAGTACGACTTCGACAAATGGGATGCCTATCAGTTGGCCAGTCAAGCCGGAAAACTCTATGTTGGGAACATGGTGGACACGTACTATAGCTTGGTAGCTAAGCTGAGTCGAAGCTTTTTGGGGTAGAGACGTGATCTTGATGGCACGGGTTTCTCGCGAGCATGGGATTATAGACAAGGTACTCATGCTCGGGTAAAGCATTGTGTCTAGGCTGGGGCCGCATCGTTTCTCTTTGGGACAAAGGCGTCTCGCTGAAGTCTGTCGGGCTGTTACATGAGAACCATTCGTGCCTACCGGGTGAACGCGATTTGCGTGTGCTATAGGTGCGGGAGTTCTCGGCTGTGCGGGC
>JAKADJ010000308.1 GCA_021820645.1 Bacillota bacterium | reverse complement strand
AGGGGTTTAAATGTTTGCGATCAACGACCGCTCTAAGTTGACCTCACCCGTTTCCCATCGCGCAACAGCCCAAACATGAACCCATGATTTGGACCGCATCAGACACCCAGGTCTGGCCCCAAAGACTTCTGGGTGTCCACCCTAGATTCCTTCTGACGTGAAGAACAAAATTTTCCATGGAACGTACGTGTTCGTGGGCATCGATGGAAGGTTTCCTTGTTGAGGGAAGGAAACGGCTCGGTGCCGTGCGGATTATGATCTCCTAGGCCAGTGCATTCGAAACTTAATGGTACGCATTTAAACGCCGTGGTGGCCTCCATGGTGTCGGAGGCCACGCGGCATTTTTATTCCGGTCCACTACCCAAAACCTTGCCTTCCGTCCAGGCTTGTTCCCAAAATAGGCGCTCGCACACCATGGAGTGATGAAAGGCTTCCGTTATCGCGTCTAGATTGGGGTAATCTTCGGAGATATTCTCGGCGATCGCCACCACTTCTGCCACCGCCGTTGCATACGCGTCACCTTGATAGGTGTCGATCCACTGTCGGAGCAACGGATGCTGAGGAGGATTTGTAGCCCACTGCTGTCCGATGGCCTGATACGTCCAATAGCACGGCAGCAACGCGGCTAATAGCACGGGAACGCTCTCAGTGTACGCGGTTCTGACTAAATGATCCCCATAGAGCTTAGTGACCAACCCTTTGGGCGTGCGCACGATGTCTTCACGACGAAGCCCAAACGTCTCGGCAATGGTTTCATGGAGACTTGTTTCCACCACAAACACGGTCTCGGCATGATGAATCATCGTGCGTGCCGCCTGACTGCCGTCCAAACGGCCCCCGGCCATGGCCAGAACCCGGTAAAAATCTCGAAGATATAGTGCGTCTTGCGTGATGAAGTATTGCAACTGCGCATCGGTCAACGTCCCCCGACCAATGCCTTCGACAAATGGATGCGATGCGATGCGCTGCCACTCAGGATCGCAGTTTTCCTTCAACTCCGCTAATTTCATGCCTCACCTTCCCTGATTCCGTCATAATCCTGCCGCCATTTTTGAGACTCGGGCGTCAAGGATCGCGGCAATAACCGCCATCCCGTCCTACGCGGGTATGATCCGCAATAGCCCATCGCCGAATGCCCCACCCCAAGTGTTCTTGACTGGATCACGCAGGGAGATGATCCCATAGTCTCCTTCGAGCATCGCCCGGCAGCACCTGATCCATGGGGAACAGGGGGTCTTTGCGCATCAAACGAAAAGAGCGACCCGCCCATATTAAGTTGCCCCGTGCCACAAAGGGCCATGGCCATGTCCAAGGCCTGGGGCGGACAGAATGGCCCGGGTCACATAGGCTTTGGCTTCGATCACCGCACCTTCCATGTCCTTACCCAAAGCCAGTCCCGCCGCGATTGCGCTACTTAAAGTGCAGCCGGTTCCATGCGTGTGTAGCGTAGCAATCCTGCGCTGGCGCAACCAGACTTCTTGGTCCTGATGCCAAAGCAAATCACAGGCGTCCCCACGGAGGAGATGCCCACCCTTAATCAGCACGGTTGGCACACCTCTTTGCTGTAAGATTTTTGCGGCCCGGAGCATATCGGCTCGATCCGCCACAGGAAATCCCACGAATGTTTCTGCCTCGGGCAGATTCGGCGTCAAAACCGTCGCCAGTGGCAGAATTTCGTCGCAAAACGCCGCTTCTGCCTCGTGATCCAGTAACCGATCGCCACTTTTCGCACGCATCACCGGGTCCACCACGATAGGAACCCCGAGATTAAGGCGAAGCAATTCTAGAGAGATCTCATGAATTATGTCCTTTTGCCCTACCATCCCGATTTTAACGGCATCCACCCCAATGTCCTCTACCACCGCACGGATTTGGTCCCGGACGAGTGGGGCCGGGGTCATCACCACAGAGGTCACACCTTGGGTGTTTTGCACCGTTAGTGCAGTAATCGCGGTCATCCCATAGACCCCAAACGCGGCATAGGTTTTCAAATCGGCTTGAATTCCCGCACCACCCGATGGATCTGAGCCCGCTATAGTCAACACGCGTGCTGTCATTCTAGCGTGCTCCGGACGACGGCATCACAAAATTCGGGTCCGTGGTAGCTGCCATCACGACCCCTGGTGCCACGCGCCCTATCCCGACATCTCTTCCAGATGGCGCGCCAAATAACACTTCCGAGCGGACCGTTCCACGATGCGCATATATGTACTCCGAACAAACTTCCGGTGAGATTTTCCCAATCGCCCGTAACTCCGTAGACATCCTCTAACCTCCATACTGAACGTATTGGATAGAATGTCTAGGGGGTGACTTTCCTTCGCTGGCATTACCCAGATCAGGTTCGGAGGGTTGGCTTTGCCTCTCAGCCCAAGGGCTCCCCTAGCACCACTATCGTGATCCTATCATACACCTCTGCCGTTTTCCTGCGAACACCTTCCGCCAAGATGCTCCGGAACCCAGGACAAAGATGGCCCCCGAAGACGAGGACCATCTAGCAGACAATTCGTCTCTGCTTAAAATCCGAGTTGCCCCAAGAGATTAACGTTAGCCTGAAGGCCCGTGTTGCTCTTCCCTTGTAGATTTGATGCGGTTGGGCTGAAATTGTCATAACTTCCTACCTGTGCCCCGGCTTTGGCCGAGAGCCCAAGGTTGGCTTGCAATCCATGATGAGGCTGCACCTGCATTTGTTGGGTGGATGCCGTCGCCGTCGAAGGGGATGACGATGGGGAGGCCGTAGCACCGCTCACGACGGCTCGATTGCTCACCGGTCGATGAACTTGGTCGGTGGTTCGGGGCAGACTCGTCTGCGTCACAATAGTCGCATGCGAGCGCCCTTGAACAGAGCTTTGTGTGTAGGTCGTAGCACTCGTGCCCGTCGCAGTCGTGGTCGTCAGTAAGGCAGACCCTTTGACCCATGCCGCCGTCATATCGCGCGCTAGTCGCGACTGACTGTTCCACCACCCATCTGCCGCCAATTTGGTCTTCACGCTAGCCAAAGTCTGCAACGAGGTCTTAAGACCGGTCGCGTCACTAGAAGACGCACTAAGATGATCGCGTTGCCACCAAGCTTCGGCCACTAGCATTGCTTTGGCCATAGCGGATGCCTCCTGATAGGCCATGCCCCGCTGGTGATGCCCAATCGCGGTCAACGCACTCATGCCATCCTGATTTGCCGCCTTTAGCATGACATTGATGCGAGCACTAGTAGACAGCGAAACATCCATCGACACCTGGCGCATCCATAGTTGCAACCGTCCTTGGGCTCCCGCCGTCACGGCCGTGGATCCCGATACACCAGACAAGGGAATCCCCATGGTCAGGGCTCCCGCACTCGCTAGCACCAAAATACTTTTCATCATGTTCTATCCCTCCCATGTCTCAGTGAATCTTTCGTGGACAGTATTCGCACCCGATTGCGCATTTTGGGGGGGCTTGATCGGAATGAACCAGAAATCTTTCATCCAATGCACCTATAGGAACCGAACACCGAAGCTAGAACCACAGGGCATCATTCAAGACGGAGGGGGCAGGGTGGACCATGTGGCCCTATAAGACTCGGTTCCCGGATCAACCCTCGGGTCGGGAACCGCCCATGCCACGAGTACCTGGTGGGCTAACGCAACCAAGATTTACCTGGCCGGGTGGGCTATCATCACTCCATGGCCGCGAAAATCGTCCAGACTGCTACGATACCGACAAAGAGCGGCAACCCCGCGAAGAGGTGCACCGGACTCGGAGCC
>JAKADJ010000307.1 GCA_021820645.1 Bacillota bacterium | reverse complement strand
GTCAAAAAGTTGCAAGGTTCGGTAGTTATTGAGCACACATTAGCACGACGTGGTGCCGACAGATTATTTCACTTATTAAGTACCAGGCCCTTCATCCGCACCCTAGGGACGATCACAGGCAACCAGGCGGTGCAAGCCGTAAAGGCGGGGCTCGAATCCATCTATCTCAGTGGCTGGCAGGTGGCGGCCGATGGGAACGTTGCGGGCGAGACGTATCCAGATCAGTCGCTGTATCCTGTTAATAGTGTTCCGCAAATGGTGAGTCGAATCAATCGGGCACTCATGCGAGCAGATCAAATCGATCGCTTAGAATCCCAAGCTGAACCCATAGATTGGTTTGCCCCGATCGTTGCCGATGCCGAAGCGGGTTTTGGTGGGCCGCTTAACGTCTTTGAATTGGTGAAGTCGATGATCGAAGCGGGGGCTTCCGGTATCCATTTGGAAGATCAGCAGTCATCCGAGAAGAAATGTGGGCATATGGGCGGCAAGGTCCTAATCCCAACCAGCCAGAGCATCCGAAATCTTGTGGCGGCTCGACTGGCCATGGACGTGATGGCAGTCCCGACCGTGTTGCTGGCGCGGACCGATGCCCATGCGGCGACGCTCATCACCTCGGACATCGATCCACGTGATGCCAAATTTATCACGGGCAAAAGAACCTCGGAGGGATTATTTCACACGCGGGCGGGATTGGAGGCGGCTATTGAACGCGGGTTGGCGTACGCGCCCTACGCGGATGTCCTCTGGTGTGAAACCTCGGAGCCCGATCTGGGTGAAGCCCGAGAGTTTGCCGCCGCGATTCACGCCGAATTTCCTGACAAGTGGCTTGCGTATAATTGCTCACCGTCCTTCAATTGGAAGCGCAAACTGACCGCGTCCCAAATCGCGACGTTCCAAGAAGACCTCGGGGAGATGGGTTACAAGTTTCAGTTCGTGACATTAGCAGGATTCCATGTCCTGAATACATCGATGTTTGACTTAGCTAGAAAATATCGGGATTCCGGCATGACCGCCTACTCCGAGCTCCAAGAAACGGAATTTGCGCTGCAAACCGAGGGATACACGGCCGTGCGTCACCAGCGCGAGGTGGGGGCGGGGTATTTTGATGAAGTCTCCATGACGATTAGCGGGGGAGATTCTTCCACCACAGCGCTCGCTGGTTCCACGGAAGATGCACAGTTTGTGACATTAGAAGGTCGCGTATAAAAAATCAGGGAGGGGATCGATATGCCACGTTGTGTAACATGCGGAACTCATTCCGGAGAAAATCCTATTCTCGACGCCTTTTTCTGCACGCAGTGCGAGTCGCTGTGGTGCGTGCGATGTGAGGGAGCGATCGGAAGGGGTTGTCCGCATTGCGGCAGTAATCACGTCACGTCCTTTACGCTTACAGAGGACGCCTATCTATAAAGTGGTAGATGCGCTATAGCATGGGCGACAGTTTTCGATCAGCGCCGATCTGGCTCGGGCTCAGGGGTTAACCTCGGAACAGTGCGTTCACTACCTTTAGCTTAAAGAGATGCCGGACGAAGAAAAAAAGACCTCGGTCCCCAGGACCCGAGGTCTTTTTTAGGAAACGGTCTACCCGACTTTGGACTTCGAACCATCGCCGAGATTGGCCAAGGCGTCTTCGAGGTAACTGGTGCGGTAGCCACTAGCCACACCCCAATAGAAGAAAATGATGGCCAGAACAATCACGACCACGAGGTCTAGTGGATAGGGGATGACATTTTTCAGTTCGCCTAATTTACTGGAACCGAAGTACACCATGCCCAACATCGCTATCAGATACACCACCATCCATAGGCCACTCTTAATGGACTGACTCGAGGGGCGCTCCAATGTGGCACCAGGGAAACCAAACGAGACGATAAAATACAGCACCACACCAATCAGAATCGCGATGAGGAGCTTGGAGTCTGTCGCCCATCCGGTGAAATACACGATAAGAGAGCCAATCACGAACGCCACCGGAGCAATGATACCTGCCCCACCAAGCTGAAAGGGGCGTTTGGCTTCTGGGGCGGTGCGTCGGAACACCATGAGGGACACGGGACCAATAATGTAAGTAAAGACGGTGGCTGCCGAGATGAGGCCCACGAGCGACTGCCACGATGGGAAGGGTAGCAAGAAGATTAATCCCAAGATTAAAGCGATAACCAGTGAGATGGCGGGGATACCGGTCTTAGAGTCCACTTTAGTGAGGGCTTTGGGGAAGTATCCGTTTTCAGCCAACGCATAAATTATCCGGGTGGTAGAAGCAATGTATACGTTTCCCGTGCCGGCCGGGGACAAAATTGCGTCCGCATACAACAGGGTTACAAAAAAGCCTAAGTTCAAGCTTGCCGCTACTTGTGCAAATGGGGACGTGAGTGAGACGTTTGCCCAGCCTTTGGCCAAGTCTGCCGCAGGGATGGCTGCAATGAAGACCAATTCCAATAACACGTAGAGGATAATCCCGATGACGATGGAGTAAATCAAGGCGCGGGGGACATCGCGTTGCGGGTTGCGAGCTTCACCGGATAGGTCGACCGCTTGACGGAAACCTAAGTAGGCGAAGATAACCCCAGAGGTCGCAAGGGCTACAAGCACCCCGGAGCTACCGCTCGGTGCAAAGCCCCCGTGGTTCGAAAGGTTAGACCAGTGCAAGCCAGAAAACAAAAACACGATAATCGTTAAACTCGGCATCACAAACTTAAGGATGGTGACGAGGGTGTTCACTCGGGCAAAGGTTCTTACGCCATAGTAGTTGATAACAAAGAATGCCACCATAAGTAAAGCCGCCACCAATAAGCCCATGCCGGTGAGGACCGGCACTTTTGAGGTGGCGTCCCACAAGCCGGGAGCATAGTGGGCGGCGTATTGCATCACCCCTTCAGCTTCAATGGCGGGCACCGAGGCGTAGGCAATCCATGCCGACCATCCCATGATGAATCCCGTCAGGTGGCCATGCGTGTAATGCGGATAGCGCACGATAGCTCCGGATTCCGGAAGCATGGCACCGAGCTCTGCGTAGACTAACCCGATGAGTAGTACGGCAAATCCACCGATAATCCAGGAAATAATGGATGCGGGACCCGCGTCGTTGGCCGCATATAATGCACCAAATAACCAGCCCGATCCAATGATTGCGCCTAACGAAGCCATTGTTAGGTCTAACAGGCTGAGTTCTTTTTTAAGACCTACATTTACCAATTGGATCCTCCTCTATTGAATAAGACTTAACCAGCCGAGATATTTAACGGACTCTGTACCGGGAAATTAAAAGTATTGCACCAGAGACGCCTGTACAATTCGACAAAAGAGTGAGAATTCCTGCAAACTGCAGATGATTCGTTGTACAGATATGCGTTCAAGGCGTCATTCATGCCGGCTGGGGGTGTTTAGGATAAGATTAGCGATTCATTTAAGACCTTTCGAAGCAGGGCTACGTCTTGGTCAATTCCTTGAAGAGCCGTGCTGTTGACCAGGGACGCAGTCTCTTCATCAAGCCGGTTTAGTGTCTGATTGATCCCGGTCTGAAAGGTGTTAATCAACGGTAAAAGATCCTCGTGATGGGGTGAAAGCCAGTGGCGCATATCGATAGAAATGTCAGAGGATCGCGGCTCTAGCGCATGGGGAGCGGTAGCCAAGGTAACCCCCAGCTTCAGGGAAGGGGCGACGATGTGATCGACGTGGCTAGAATCCCATTCGCAGTGATAAAAATCGACGTCATAGCCCACGAATGAAATCCGTTCTCCGAAC
>JAKADJ010000306.1 GCA_021820645.1 Bacillota bacterium | reverse complement strand
CGTCGGTCGCACGGGTTCCGCACATTGATTTGACGGTTTGGGCTGATGTCGTCGTGGTCCTTCCCGCCACGGCCAACTTTATCGGTCAAGTAGCGGGCGGCTTAGCCCCGAACCTTGCCACGACAGCCGTTTTGTCGTCCGCAAAGCCCGTAATCTTCTATCCCAATGTGGCGGAATCCATGGCTCGAAAACCCGTGTTGCGTCGGAACATCGAACTGCTTCGGGTGGATGGTTACGTTGTTCACACCGAATTCCAATCTCTGTATTCGGTGAGTTTGGACCGAAACGTCGAATCGTGGGGCATGCCGACAGTTGATGTTGTCATCAGTCATATTCAAGACGCGATGGCCGAGACCCTTTGAAAGGAGGTGATGACATGCTGGAGATCGAAATCATCTACGACAACGCAGCTAATTCCGAATTTAGCGGCCCTGTGTTGGGGGATGACAACTGCGCCTGCTAAATAAAAAATGGACCGCCATGGGCCCCAACCGTTAAGGTAGGAGTTCATGGCGGCTTTACTTCTATACAGGAGGTCATAATGACAGACTATCTTTCCGTGGCGCTCGACGACGTCCCCGCGCGTTGCAGTGTGAGAGAGGGGGCTTTCACCAAAAGCCAGCAACATGTTATGCGAAACTGCTACGAACCGGTTTTTACGTGGGATACGGACCACCTCACCTCCTCCTTTTTTGAGGACTGGACGTGGAACGGTCGACGGTTTCGCGGCAATGTCCGCCCACGAACGTTTTGGGACGGCACGTCCGTTTCGACGGCAATCCTTGCCGATGTGATTGAAAAAAAACTCATGCGCGAAGGCCTGTCCCCGCAATTAAATTGTTTGGGCGATCAATTGGAGTTCACGGTCACCGAGCCATACGGCCCGCTGCTGTCGGTGTTAACGCAGGAAGACGCTCTCGTGGTAAGCGAGGACGAGCGAGGCACAGGCGTGTACCGGATAGGGCATTGGGAGAAAGACTTGATTCAAATCGAGAAGGCATCGATGTTGCCTCAACACAAATCCATGCCCAAGGCCGTTAACTTTCGCCCCTACACCAATGTCGATGACATTATGGCATCGCTACTAGATGGCGAAACCGATGTAGCCTATGAGTTACCGTATGCCGTGTTGCGAGATGGGCACCGACGCCTTGACATCCAAATTCATCCCATACATTCGATTAATAGCCTGCAGTTCAACTGTCGACGCCTGTCTCGAGAGGTTCGCCGCGCCATCAGAACCTCCATCGATTGGCATGCGATCCTTGACAGGGTTCACGAAAATGTGGGAACGGTACCCCATGGGATTTTGCCTCCAGCCACTGTGGGTTACGACCCAACCTTGGCAGAGTATGATGTGACACGAGATTCTAAGTTTGCCTCCCTTCAAGGCCTCAGACTAGACTTACTCACGCGGCCTTCTCCGATCTCATCTGACTTATGGGCAACAGCCATCGCTGATGCGCTACGTCCACTAGGCGCTTCGCTTAGTGTCCACCCCTTGTCCGTGGGAGATACCATCACGAGAATGCGAGACGGCAACTTCGACCTAGCGCAACTAGGATTTCAAATTGGACCTGAGCCCTTTAGCTTTTTCCGTGACGTATTTTCCACCCACGGACCTGCTAACCTGACGGGGTTTCAATCTGACGAGGTCGATCGGTTGGTACAAGAAGCCCGACTCGTCGGTCAGGAGTCGGACAGACGTCAAGTGTATGCTGCGATCCAGCGTATTGTGTTAGACGAGGTTCCAATTATCGGTACTCGGCACGGATACGCCATTATAGCTAGTCGTGTAGAGCGCCCTGTCCCTCTCCGGCCGCACCCGGACGGAATGGTCATCGTTGAGCGAGGAAACTGGTCATGAAACGAGAAACCTTGCTGATTTCTGTGCTATACGGTTTATCCGGATTAAGCGACGGGCTTTTTGGTCCGGTTGCGCTCTGGGCGGTGCAAAGTACCGGCAATAGTCCATGGCTTATTTCCTTGTCGGGTCTCAGCATCGTTTTGCCCCGGTTTGTTCTGATGTATTTGGGGAATCTGATAGACCGCTTCGGGCTCTTGCCATCATTTGGCGTGCTAAATGCGGCAGCTCTAGGTGTGACCGCGACCGTCCTTGTCGAACACAGCCACATCATGGTAGTCAAGGCGCTGTTGTTAATCGACCTTTTTATCATCACCACCCTCTGGCAGGAAGTCAGGATGACGGGAAAGGCGGTCGTCTCCCGTGAGCCTCAAATCGAGCGTCGGGTTAAGATAAATGGGCGGTTGTTTGCGGTTCAAAACATCTTCTTATTGGCCGGCTTGGGTCTTTCTGCTTTGCTGTTCTTGGGATCTCATTGGTTTCGCGAGGGTATCCTTGTGGAGATCATCCTACTGGCTATGGGGCTGTCGGTAGCACTGATAATGACTCGCTCCTTCAAAACAGAGTCCTCACAACAGCCCGCGGCGGCGACGGGCAGCATCCCGTATCTTTTTGGTACCATTGGCCGTCTCTGGCGAGGGGCGCCTGAAACAAAGTATGTATTGAGCTTAGCCTTGCTGGCTAACACCGCTATGGCGCCCCTCGGTGTCGGCCTGCCAACCCTACTTCGTAGAAATATAGCCGCCCATGGCTCTGTATACAGTATTGTGACTGCTGCCCGCTCGATGGGGAACGTTGTCGGGGTACTAGGATCCGAATTAGGGTCCCACGTTAATGTATTTCTCGGTTCGGCTATCGGTGGTGTAATCATGGGATCAGGCTATGCGTCTTTGGGGTTTTTGCGTTACCATGCGTTTGTTCTTGCAGGTGCTGCGTTACTTGTGGTCGGGTTTGGGAACTTCCTGGTCGAATCGTACTTGACAGCTTTTTGGCAGGATCATGCTCCTGAAGGGAGTCGTTCCCAATTTTTCGGCAGTATTATGCTGATGTTTGCCTTAGCGCACCCGATAGGTTTGGGCTTGTATGGCATCCTTGGCGGGGAAATCAAAATTTCCTGGCTATTTGCCATAGGGGGTGCTGGAGAAGGGCTGTTCGGTATCGGTATTTTAGTTTTATGGTCACAGGCCAAGCGCCGCCGTAGTCAGCGTTCTTCCCCCACGTCGCAGTCTGCCGGTATGTAGGAGTCGTGCGATATCGAGTGAACGTGTTCACCGGTGTCCCCCTCGCCATCTTGTCGTGCCATAGCTTCGCGTGTGATGCGGGATCAAGGTCCCAACCAGCCTCGAACATGCTTCGACAAGTAGGGGGTGGACAGTTTAGTGCACGGGTTCGAGACCCACGGGGGCGGACGTCCACCCGGCTACCGTAGTAAACCCCTAGACAAAAAAGAGGTCAACCAGTTTCCTGGCGACCTGATAATACGAACGGGGGCGAATGTTCCGGAAAGGATTTCGTCTTGGAAACACAGAATGTACGCTCTATGGGTAAGTCCCAAGTGACACTCGCCGCGCGAGGTGTGTTCCCATGAATATCCCTGCACTCACGAAAAAGGACATGCAAGCAGACTTGGCGTATCTCGTCCAATTGCTTGTGGAGTCCCATCCCGATCCCTTTGCCGGCGCCAACGGCGCCGTGAATTTCTATCGGCTGGTGGATGAGATCACGCGCACCCTGCCGGACCATCTCAGGACGACCGATTATCTGCGGATCCTACGCCCCCTCGTGGCCGCTCTCCGGGATGGGCATACCACGCTCCATGACATGTCGGCCGCCTCTTTGCATCTCGCCGTTGACTTTGATGTGATGGCAGATGGTCTGGTGATCAGGC
>JAKADJ010000305.1 GCA_021820645.1 Bacillota bacterium | reverse complement strand
CCTATCGGGCCAACGGGCTTATATCCCCATGTCTGAAGACAGGGGCTTTACGCCCGGTTTCGGTAACCGGTTTCTACCCGATCGGAGACAAAATCGCCGACACCACAGCGCTCATCGTACTCGGGCCTAAACCCACCGGGGGGTTGGAAGTTCAAGGCGCGGTCATCGTATCCCGTCACAACGCCAAGGTGGACCACACGGATTTCTTCGGGATTGGGGGATACACTGCCCCGGAGGAAGGGGTGGCATTTTTCAAGAGGAGCAAGCGTTCTGACCCGTGCACATCTCCGTAAGGTTAATGGTGAATCACGTCCGAGATCCATTGGCCGATGCCGCATGTTTTACGATTTAAGGTCATAGGTGTCTTGAGATCGAAGGCAAGTCACCGCATAAAAATCTGGCCGTGTTCCCAAGCTATGGTAAAGGTATGGTTTTAGGTTTGTGTCCCAGAAACTTTTGGCCCCATTGAGGGAATTTACTGATGGTGGTGGTATTCTACCAGTGGAATACAGAGAACCGACTGCTGGCGGAGAGAAATGGGCAATTGGGGCCACCGACATTTGGTTGGGGTGGGTTACTGTATTTGTGGCGCAAATACGTTTAAGGAGGACCATAACGTGGTCAACGTGGATCGAGTCAGCGAAACTCGCTGGACCCAAAAAACCACTTGGATTTTTATCTCATTCGTCCTAGGCTTAGCCCTCGAGTCTTATGTCTTTTCATTGGCTTCGATAGCCGTCTCTTGGGTGACGATGCCCAAAGCCTTAGGGGAATTGCTTCTGGCCTGGGCTCCCATTTGGCTCATTATCGGGATTATCTTAGCCGGGCCGTTTTCTGACAAATACGGTCGTAAAGTGACCTTGTTCACCACTTTGGCGCTGTATGCCATCGGAGGTGTCGTGCTCTTTTTCGGTACGTCTTATGTCGTGATTCTAGTCTCTTTGGCCATTATGCTACTGGCAGGCGGTGGCGAGATGAACTCCATTATGGTGGCCAGCCATGAACTTATGCCCCGTAAGCATCGCGGAAAAGCCACCATGATGATTATTAACGGCATTAACTTTGGTGGGGCGGTGCTTGCAGTATTAGCCCTCACCACGGCTGCAGTAAGCGGTACCGCCGCCATCAACTTACAGCGCAACGTGGTCGCGATCGCCGTGCTGGTGGTGGTTGCAATCCTCTTTGCCACCCGAGTGACAATGCCCGAATCATTTCTCTGGTTGCACAAAAAGGGCCGCACCGACGAACTCGAAAAGACGATCAGGAAATACTTTGGCCCGGACGTCTATGCCGACGCGGTCGCCCAAGAGACCATCGAGTCAGCGAAACCGGCTCGGATTAAAACGAGCCCTGGCTATCTTTGGTTCACCATGATTGTCATGATCCTAATCTCGGCAGCCAACACCATCGGCTTTGGCCTCATGGCGTATGCGCTGGCTTTCGCGTTTTTTCCGCATTTGCAGCCCACTATTTTGGCTATATTTGAGGGCGCCGGATTTTTCATTGGGTTCATTGGTCTGATTGCCGACGTGGTTTCCCGTAAGAAATTCCTCTTCTGGAGCTTCGTGGGGACTTTCGTCGTAACGGCAATCGTCGGCCTCACCACAAAGGTTTGGCAGCACGACATGACCATTTTCTGGATCCTGTTGGTCATTTTGGCGGGGATCAACTCGCTCTGCTATCTGACGTCGGATACCTTAAAGGCCGAAGTGTGGCCAACCTTGCATCGGGGAACCCTTACTGCAGTGGCCCGATTCGTGTCTATCGGGCTTTATATTCCCACCATCTACATCACGGCCACCATGTCAAGTTCCCACTATTTTTACTTCAATGCTGGAGTGTGGTTTGTAGGCATGCTTGCGGCAGGGGCCTGGTTACTATGGGGCCGTGAGACAGGTAGTGGGCTTAGCATTCAAGTGGCATCAGGCGAGGCTTAACACACACCGGTCCCGTTGAGTTCTTCATCCCAGGAACCTCTTTGTCAGGGGTTCCTGGGCATTTTTTGTGCGGTATGCGGTATGCAACCAGGCCCCGGTTGCAGTTCACCCCGGAATTAATGTCATTGGACTAGGAATTCTTGACATTGGGGGGTTATCTGATGTTATTGTTAACAATCTTGTTGCACCGACAGCCACGCCACAACGTCCACGGGGTGAACCATGAATATCGGAGTCCTTAAAGAAGAAGCGGTAGGGGAACGCCGCGTTAGCCTTACACCCCACGGGGTCCCCAAAATGATAGCAGCCTGCCATCAAGTATTCGTGCAACGGTCGGCGGGAAGCGGGTCGGGCTTTTCTGACGAATCCTATCGGGAGCAGGGGGCCACAATTGTGGATGGAATACCCCAGCTTTACCAGGAAAGCCAAATAATACTAGCGGTGCGGCCACCGAACACATTGGCGCATGTTCGCCCAGGCACCATCATGATAGGAATGTTGCAGTCCTGGTCAGGGGCACCTGCCAAATTGCAAGCGCTCGCAAAGCACCAGATCGCGGCTTATGCATTGGAGGCCATGCCCCGAATTAGCCGGGCGCAGAACATGGATGTTTTGTCGTCGATGAGTACCGTTGCAGGCTACCGCGCGGTGATTCTTGCGGCTGAGCGTTTAGGGCGGTTTTTTCCGATGCTCATGACGGCAGCCGGAACCATCATCCCGACCAAAGTTTTGGTCCTGGGGGCCGGGGTAGCAGGACTTCAGGCTATCGCGACCGCACACCGTCTGGGGGCAGTCGTCAAGGCATTCGATACACGGGTAGCGGCCAAGGAACAGGTCGAAAGCCTTGGAGCGTCGTTCCTAAACCTGGGGCTTGCCGAGACTGCAAGCGCTGATGGCTACGCCCAAGGCTTGGACCAGGATCAACACGCCAGCGAACTAGAGTTTTTGCGCCCCTTCGTGAGCGAAGCGGACGTGGTGATTACCACTGCGCAAATCCCCGGACGCCAAGCGCCTATGCTGATCACTGAGGGAATGGTATCAGGCATGAAACCTGGTTCAGTCATTATTGATTTGGCTGGTGAATCGGGAGGAAACTGTGAACTTTCAAAACCCGGTCCAGACGTGGTGGTAAGCCATGGTGTGCAAATTATGGCGCCTTTGGACATCGTGTCGCAAATGGCCGCTGACGCCAGTTTCCTATATTCTCGCAACCTGGTCAACTTCGTATTGTATCTGCAAGGGCTTGGCTTTGAAAAACTCGTTGCCGAGGACATTCAGGACGAAATCTATCAACGGACCCGGCTCGCGGTTCCAGCGCACTTTTCTAATGCGGTGGCAGGAGTGCCGTAACGTACACAACAGCTGAAATGAGGGACCATTCATGTCGCACCATTTAGTCACCGAGGGCTATATTTTCATTTTGGCCATGTTCGTCGGCTTCCTTCTCATATCAAAAATCCCCCCCATTTTGCATACCCCTCTGATGTCGGCCACTAACGCCATCCATGGAGTGGTCCTAATCGGAGCGCTCTCGCTTTTGACTTGGGCTCATGGCCCATTAAACCTCACTATTGGGCTCCTCGCCGTTTTTCTAGCCACATTAAACGTTGTGGGTGGCTTTGTGGTGACCGACCGGATTTTAGGGATGTTCCGGACACCATCGAATGGTGGTCGATAAGATGCATACGCTCTGGACGACTCTAAGTTACGGCATCCCCACGATTTTATTCATCGTGGGTGCCATGCGATTAAAATCACCAAAAACTGCGCGGGCCGGCATGTGGTGGATTGCTAGTGGCATGCTTATTGCGGTGGGATCTTCACTGAC
>JAKADJ010000304.1 GCA_021820645.1 Bacillota bacterium | reverse complement strand
CATGGAGCAGATTGCCATCCAAGCATCCAGTAGCGCGGTCAACGCTCAAGATCGTACCGCCCTACAACGACAGATGGACGCACTGGTCCAGCAACTTCGCACGTTATCCACGGAAACTACGTACAACCAGGAAGGTTGCCTCAACTTCTTGCCGCATGGATGCGCCATCAGGCCGTCTAAACTCTCTGACCATCATAAACACCCCAAAAATTAGCATCTGACGGTCTGTTAAGATTAGAATTAAAAGAAGTTTTAGTTCGGTTTGCAAAAAAACGCGATCATGCCATCGAAATCACGTGCGTATTGCTCGGCCTAAGCATCGTCCAAAATCCGGCGGAATTCCCAGGCGGTCTCGGCGCGCTACGACACGGAACACCTCACGCCTTGCAAGGAGCAAAAAACTATGTCCCCGACCTTTAGTGTGATCGTGCCGACGTATCACGGTTTGGCCTATCTCGACGAAGCGATTCGGAGTGTGCTGGATCAGACCGATCCGGACTGGGAATGTTGGATTCTGGACGATGCGTCTACAGACGCCACGAAAGCGCGGGCCGCTTGGTGGTCGCACCAAGACGATCGCATTCACGTATTGCATCACACGACGCAACAAGGCGTGTTAGCCGCCCGAAACCACGCCATCTTGGCCAGCCAAGGCGTGTGGATTAAGCCTCTGGATCAAGATGATCGATTGCATCCCGAGGCCCTTGCCCACATTCGACAAGCATTTTCCGCCTATCCGGATGCTGTCATCGTCAGTCTCACCGCCCAAGCGATTGATCATCAAGGTCTTCCCGTCGGACGCTATACCTGGTTAACTCAAAACATGGTGTGGACGGGGAACGCTTTTTTGACCGCCAATCTGTTGGGATTCAACCCGGCTTGGGTGCCCACATGTCACGCCTATCGTCGCGATGCCTGGGCGGCCGTGGGCGGATATCGCGATCCGGGTCCGGGCTTGCGCCATCGAGATTGGGGTACCGATTGGGAATTGCTCTGGCGGATATCGACCCAAGGCTCCGTCGTGACGCTTGCGACCGTAGCCGTTGATTACCGGGTGCATGCCAACCAAGTTTCGCAACAACGCTTCGGCCAAGCCGAAATTGCCATGCGTGCTTGGTTGCTTACCAAGTTTTTTGCCGATTACCCTAACCTTCCCGAATGGATCCCACGGTTGGCGTGGGGCAAGCACGCCAGCGCCAGTTGGCTGCTCGCCCTCGCAGCCTGGCAACACGACGACGAAGCCAGCGCGGGATACGCTTTGGACCAATGGATGACCTTCCCCGGGCCCTTCGCATGGGAACAAGGAACCGTAGGGAGGGATGTTGGGCAATGGCGCCATGCCATCCGTCATCATCACCTGCCTCGCCAACTGTCGGAATGGGCCACAAGTCGAACGATCACGTTGATCGAGCAAACCGGGTGGTCCGTCAATCCCGCCACCGTGGAACACCTGCTTGAGGCTCCTGATACCCCCGTCCATGGTACTGCGGATCTGCTCGCTCCCTTAGCGGCGGTCTGGCCGACGCTTAACCTGCACGTAGTCGCATCGGAAGCGCTGGATCCTTCCGCTTCGGCACCCGGCGTGTTCGTGTTGCCGCCCGGACCTTCTGGCGCAATGTGGGCAGCACATCAGCCTAACCCCAATGAACCTAATCTTCCCTTGACCGTTTGATTGGCGAGCGTTTCCGTATCCTTCCCCTCCATGCCCCCCACCTGAGCCGTCGGCCTAGCCAGGGAAATTCTGCGGACATAGCGTCGACAAAGGAGGATCTATCCGATGCGGTATACCGTCACGGATTCGCGCATTCCCTGGAACGAGACTACCATGGCTACTCTAGCCTGTTATGAGCCCGTTCTAGATTTTCTCTTGGGATATGGCAAACCCCTCACTCTACTTAATTTGGGAGGAGAACCTAAGGATCTCGCGTCCATCACACGATTGCCGTACGCCTCGTGTTCCTTAAACGATCTTTCTTCCTTATCCCAATACGTATCCGAGGATCTTCCGGGCTATCGCGGTGACCTGGTCTGTGCCATGGATGTCCTGCACCGTGTGGCCCCTGATCATCGAGAGGCATTCTTTACCGCATTACGACGGCAAAGTCGACGATTTGCCATCCTCAGCTATCCGACCGCCGAGCATGGCCAGCGCATCGATGCAAACTTCGTCGCCTCCTTCAGCCAATCCTTGCCGAGACCAGTCCTCCACGTTTGTCATCCGTATCCCCAAGGCGAATGGGTCGAGCAGGCCCTCAGCAGATATGGATTTCGCTCGCTCGCGTACTATTCACACATCACGCCGCTTCAACACATCGCAACGTGCTGGAACGTAGTCATCCAAGGATCCAATAAAATCGAGTGGCTTAATGAGTGGCATCAAGCACGGATGCAACTCGAACACGCTTCTACGCATCAATCCACGTATCGCGATACCTGGATTCTCGAAGGCGTTTAACCAACATAACCCCCATCACTTCTTCGTACACGGCGGAGGAAAGGAGGAACCCCCCTCATGGCGACCATCCACACCTGGGTGATTATGCCCACCCTCAATGAGGCGCCCACCGTGATCCGCCTGATCCCTGAACTGTTAGCGTTGGCTCCTGATGTGGGGATCCTGGGAATCGATGACCATTCGTGCGATGGCACGGCAGCCATTTGGAATCGGTGGCACGAACGTTGCGGGGGGCGTGTACAGGTCATTCATCGCCCGGGCCCTCTTGGACTGGGCACGGCATATCGCACGGCCTTCCAACATCCTATGTTGCATCGAGCCGCCTGGGTACTGCAAATGGATGCGGACGGATCGCACCAAATCTCGGATGTGCGCGCGTTGCTGGGACAACGTGGCATGCCGGGCGATTTATGGATTGGATCGCGATGGATTCCCGGAGGCCATACGCCGCACTGGTCGCTGACTCGCCGTCTATTATCTCGTGGGGGTTCATGGTACACCCGCCAGATTATTCACACCGACCTGCATGACCTCACCAGCGGATTCAAGCTGTGGCGGGGAACGTTGGTTAGGCAAATGCCTTGGGAATCCTGTGCCGTGACCGGCTATGGCTTTCAAATCGCTGCGACCGTCTGGGCGGAAGCCTTAGGAGCCCGTATTCATGAGGTGCCCATCACCTTTGTTCCTCGACAAGCGGGGCATTCGAAACTTTCCGGAGCTATCCTCCGCGAAGCCTTGGGAACGCCGTGGCGCGTTCGTCGAGCCATTCGTATCCACCAGGCGTACTTTAGCGCAATGGACGCGTTGTCTGCCGCGCGAAAAGACTAGGAGAGTGGCCAGACTCTCACGCACATTCTCGTGTAAGCTTTCTCTGGGAACGCCTCAAGCGAAACACGGGTGAACGGCAACGAGGTTCAATGGATGAGATCTGTCCTCGCCCGGCAAACCCACCCCGCTGGACCGTTTCGCCGTGCAATTCCTTGAGGTTCAAGTCATCTTGTGCACTAGGTAGTTCCTGTGTCGCTTTCTACCCAACCCGATCGAGATCCTGGTTCCAACGATTCGCGCTGCGAAACGCACGGCCCAGAATGTTGCGGATAGCTGGCACGCTGGTTTCACCGATTCAACGTACCATCTTTTCTCCTCCAGACGAGGCAGAAAATAGTCGCCGATCCACCATGTGTGAAAGGATAATCGGGTTTTCGGAGGCCATGCCAGGTGTTCAATTCGCTGAAAGTCTTCCACCATTTGCACATTTGCAAAAGAAGGGGGACAGCGGTATGATGCCGGGCAACCCGGACAAAAGCCAAGATCCGC
>JAKADJ010000303.1 GCA_021820645.1 Bacillota bacterium | reverse complement strand
GCCGGCCATGGGCATTATATTGCCGACAGGTCATTTGGCCTTGGGTCCCATGGGGCAAGACATAGCACGCAACAATGTGGGGCAGTGAGGGGAACGATGTCGGATGCTGAACCCCGCATCCGACCATTTCTGACAGCAACATTCCCCAGCCCAAAATGTGGCCTAGTCTCATCTGACGTGGCATAGTCCACCGTCCCTCTCAAGCAAAACGTGCCCCCCAACTGGGGGGCACGCGCTGTCCCATTATTGTTGCAATCTAGCCTTGACCATCTCCGCAACAACCCGGCCGTCGGCACGACCTCTGGTCTGGGGCTGGAGAATGGCCATCACTTGTCCCATGTCTCTCGGACTAGACGCGCCACTGTCTGTGACCGCTTGGTTTACCAGTTGGCGCAATTCTTCGTCCGTAAGCGGTTGAGGAAGATATTCTTGCAACACTCGCAATTCTTGGTGCATCTTGTCGACCAAATCCTGACGACCAGCTCGTTCAAACTCGGCCAGCGATTCCTGACGCTCTTTGACTTCCTTAGTAATCACCTGCAGAATTCCATCATCTTCCAGAGTGATACGTTCCGCTCGCGTTTCCGCGGCGAGAATGGCTGATTTGATGCCCCGGATAACCAGCAACCGAACCGCATCTTTAGCCCTCATGGCCGTCTTTAAATCTTCATTTAAGCGTTCCCGCAGCGCCAACCTAAACTCCCCTTGCCATAACTACTTCGCCCGCTTTTTGCGTGCGGCCTCCGACTTCTTTTTACGCCGGACGCTCGGTTTTTCATAGTGTTCATGACGACGAGCCTCAGCCATAGTTCCGGCCTTTTGGATCTGTCGCTTGAACCGCTTGAGGGCGCTTTCTAGGCTTTCATTTTTTCCTATTTTAACCTCTGACATTCGTTTCCCTCCCCTCCACCCAAACGGGTTGGGGTCTTCCCTTTATTATATTAGTGTGGTGGAAACGGTGTCAAACCTACTGCAAAAAAGCCAGAAACTCCTCACCACCGGCATTAAGAGTCCCTGTGCGAGGACACGAGCATCCAATGTTGAGGCACGGCCGCACCGTATGGAAAATGTCCGACGCGATCTGTGCCATTCCGACAGGACGGTGTAAGATTCGGCCGCGTTCGCGGCCGGGAGGCCAGGCTTGTCCGCCGTAGACGTCGTTATGTCGGTTGGAGTCGCCACCGTTTGGTCCAATTCGTGCGCATGAGGTTCAATTCCTCCCGGGCTATCTCCAGCCATGTCCGCCGGGGCATCCGACGGTACTGGGGACTGACGGTGCGTCGTTCCGTCCACCAGTTCCACAGCGTGACCGCGGCGAGTTGGGCCCCCACCAGCGCTTCGATAATGGCGGGATCATGACCAAAACAATGTTGGAGTTGCCACGTCGTTTTCCCCTGATGGAAGATGCACTCTTCTAAATCCCAGCGATGACGCATCATGCCGTAGATGGTCAGGGCGGATACCGCGTCGTCCAACGTCGTTAAGAGCCAGCCTTTTTGGGTCGTGATGACCCAATCGTTCCGATGCCGACGGCCGCGGCGGCGCCGCTTTACCGTCCGTTCCCACGCGATCACGCGGAGATGCTCGACGTGATCCCATCCCAGGTTGACGAAATCCCACAGCTTCAATTGATCGTGTTCTGAGCCGGGAATCTGAACGGGATCGGTGATTTTTTTCAACCCTTGGGCATCCCTCAAGATGGTCAGCCGTTGGCTATCCTTAAGGCGGATGACCACGTTCCACCCGTGCTTCAGCACGGCCTCCACAAAGACCCGCGAGGCATACAGCGCATCGGCCACGATGATATCGATTTGGTGATGGTACTGCCGATAGAGGAGATCCAACAGACGATATGCCCCCGTTTGCTCGCCCTCCTGCTTGGCATCGCCATCCCTCGGATGCACCGTTTCCCAGTCCAAGACAAAGCGATGTCGGGGCCCGACCGTACTCGCGACCACAATACGATGAAACCATTCGACGGTCTTATTCACAGTGCGCTGGAGGCAATCGGCGCAGGTGACAGAGTGCTGAACAAACAGTTCCGCCCCATCGAGCGCCACGACATGGAATCCGCCCAAGGTCGGCCAGGCCCGGTTACGGGCCAATTTTCGGGCCATCTGATGGAGCAGGTCGTGCCAGACGGCGGGCGACACCAGGACTAACTGACGCCGGAGGGTGTCCGCGGACACGAAACCGGCGCTGACGCGCCGGAGCCGTCCCCGACGAATCCATCCCTCTAATTGCTCGAAACTCCGCATGCGCAACAAACTCCCCACCAGCACGAACGCGGCCACTGCACGGGGTGTGTGGGCCGTATCGATTCCTGTCGACGAGATTTGCTGGAACCAAGTCGGCAAATCGAATATCTTAGTGATGGAGTTCAGAAACGTTCTGAACATTTCAAAGGCACCTCCTCAGTGGCACTGATTGAGGTGTCTTTCTTTCGCCACCGCAAGACGAAAATCCTCCAAAAACTGGTAAAACCCCCGCCTTCCGAGCCCCATGATTATTGCAACCCTCAAAACCCCAAACGTCGAAAAATCGGCCGATCTTAGGTATTTTTATGAGGAGTTTCTGCAGAGCCACAAACACACCAACCGCCTGATCTGTGAAAAATCCCCATACCTCCTCCAAAACGCGCACAACCCGGTCGACTGGTACCCATGGGGTCCAGAGGTGTTCCAAAAGGCCGCGCGCGAAAGCAAGGCTGTTTTCCTGTCCATCAGCTATTCGTAGCCCTGCGGGGCTACGAATAGCTGTAAACGCTGAAAGTGGAGTAATATATGGACCTGTCACTGGTGTCAGGTAGCGTTGTGTTCCTGGTTTATCGGTTGCGCCATTGAAACAGCGTTTGAATAATGATGGTCAAATCGCGCAACCAGTGCCATGTCTTAGCGTAATGGACGTCATAGGTGGCTTTGTCCTCGGGGCTCGATTGATAGGTTCCAGCCACTTGAGCTAAGCCTGTTAGGCCGGGCGTGTTGAGGTGGCGTAAGTCGTAATGGGCGATACTGTTTCGGAAATCCTCCACAAACACGGGGCGTTCCGGACGCGGTCCAACCAAGGACATATCGCCTCGCAGGATATTCCACAACTGTGGCAGTTCGTCGAGATGGCTTGTCCGAAGAAACCGGCCGAATCGCGTGATGCGTGGGTCCTCGTGTCCAGGTGATAAGATGGGTCCGGTCTGTTCTTCGGCATTGGCTATCATGGAACGAAATTTAACCAGTTGGAAGACTCGTCCGCCTACTGTCACCCGTTCTTGAAAATAGAAGATTGGGCGACCTGAATCTATGGCAATGGCTAGGGCTAACAGACCATATAGAGGGGCTCCAACAATCAGTCCCGTGCTTGCGACCAAAATGTCCGCCCAGCGTTTTAAGAGGGCGGATCCGTGGCGGATTTTTAAGGTCGGCAACGAAAACATAGGAGCATCGCCTAGGTTCGTCATTTCGGCCCCGGCCACGAGAACATCATACGAATCGGGGGCCCATAGGCAAGGGAGGGAACGGGCCATTGCCGCCACAAGGTAGGCTTCACGCTGGGGTTTTTCCATACGGCCTAACACGATGGCTCCAATTCCTTCGAGTTGGGAAGGGCTAACCGCGGTGTCAGGGGTTACTGTGCGTACGGCAATACGTGGCAAAAACTGCCCGGCGCGCACAGTGAGTTGCGGCCATTCGTCCGAATGGCCCACAATTAACACGGTGACTGAGGGAGCCGTACGAAGCATATATGAACGGTGTAGGAGGTGGCCGACAAGGTAGGCAGG
>JAKADJ010000302.1 GCA_021820645.1 Bacillota bacterium | reverse complement strand
GCCAGTATGGGACGCATTAGCGCGGGCTTTGCGGCAGCCATCGTGGTCGGGATTCCCATTGGATTTTGGATGGCTACCTCTGAAGTGGTGTTTGCGGCTATCGATCCGATTTTGCAATTTCTGCGGCCAATACCGCCGCTAGCCTATATCCCAATTATGGTTATCTGGTTTGGGATTGGGGAAGCGTCTAAGATCATTTTAATTTTTTTCTGCACTATCCCAATTATTATTATCAGCGCCATGTCCGGCGTGCGAGGTACTCAAGAGACGCGGCTACGGGTTGCCCAATGCTTTGGCGCAAGTCGTTGGCAAGTTTTTCGATATGTCATTCTTCCGTCCGCTCTTCCCGAGATTTTCACAGGCATGCGAGTTGGTGTGGGGGTAGCATGGACGTGTTTGGTGGCAGCGGAGATGATTGCGTCGCAATCCGGATTGGGAGCCATGATTCACACGGCAGGAAATGAAATCCGCACGGGTGTGGTGTTTGTGGGGATTGTCTTTATTGGGCTGATTGGCTATGCCATGGAGTTAGTCATCCGTCTTATTGAACGGCGGGTTATTCCTTGGAAAGGCAAGGCCTAAGCAAGGCTGAGGAGCTACACCGGGATATAACAAATTAAAAGGATTTAAAGGAGGATATAACGTGGCACATTGGAAGCGACCGATTCGCGGTATGGGGGCGTTGGTCACCGGAGGAATCTTGATGGGAGCGATGGCAGGGTGTGGAAGCACGCCGACAACCGGAAGCTCGTCGAGTCTACCTACCGTTACCATCGGATATGAAAATGCACCTGATCCGGAGGCCGTGGCCATCGAACAAAAATTCTTCCAAAAGTATATGCACGCCCACGTGGTTCTGAAGTATTTTAGTTCCGGACCCGAGGCTTTGTCCGCTATTGCATCAGGATCGTTGAACTTCATGACAACCTTGGGCAATCCGCCGACCGCGTCTGCGATTGCTAAAGGGGTACCACTAAAAGTCATTTGGGCTATGGAACGCTACACAACCGCTGAGGGGCTCGTGGTTAAAAAAAGCAGTCACATCCATTCGCTTGCGGGGCTTGAAGGAAAAAAAGTGGCCTTGGTGTCTGGGTCCACCTCGCCCTTTGAGTTGACCACAGCGTTGCAACAAGCACATATTCCGGTGTCCAAGGTCACCCAAGAAAATATGTCCCCGAGTGAAATGGTAGCGGCGTGGAAAACCGGCCAAATTCAGGCGGCCTATGTCTGGGTGCCATTTATGTCCCAAATGCAGCAAGATGGTGGTCGGATGTTGATGTATGACCAAAACGTGGTGAAAAAGGCCCCTATCTTTAACTTGGCCGTAGTCAATTCGAGCTGGGCTAAATCCAACCCTAAACTGGTGGATGGATTTATTAAGGCCGAGGAAGCCGGGGTTAAATTTTTCAAAGCGCATCCCAATCAATCCTATAAGGATATGGGCAAGTTGAACGGGATTAGCGCAGCTGAAGCTAAAGCCCAGGCGCAAGGACTTAGCTTTAGTAGCCTAAGCCAGCAGGTTACATCACGTCGAATGGGAGAAGGCTCATCGGTTAAAAACTCTTTGGTGACCCGTTCATTATCTTCTGCCGCGCAGTGGCTGAAATCGTCGGGTGCCATCTCGCAAGTGCCATCGAACATGAGTCAGTATGTTGACCCGACCTACGCGGAGCAGGTTATTAAGGCCGGAGGGTAGTCGGGTTAAAGACAAAAGGACGGAGGGAAGCGCATGATTAGCCTTGAGCAGGTGCGAAAAGCCTATCCCCCCGCAGGAGCGGGGCAATCCCCGACGATCGCCGTGGAATCTATGGATTTGTCGCTTGCCAATGGACAGTTTTGTTCGGTTGTGGGCCCAAGTGGTTGTGGTAAGACCACGGTCCTAAACATGGTGGCCGGGTTTGAACGGCCGACGGCTGGGAAAATTATGGCCAACGATCGAATCGTGACCAAACCTGGTCCGGATCGGGCGGTGGTGTTCCAGCAGGCCGCATTGTTGCCGTGGTTGACAGTGGAAGAGAACCTTGCCTTCGGGTTGACCTTGCGCGATGGTCCTCGGTCTGTTGACCGTGATCGCGTGCGCGATATGACGGAAGTCATGGGATTGGTAGGATTTGAGCGCCACTACCCCTACCATTTGTCGGGAGGCATGCAGCAGCGTGTGGCGATTGGGCGTGCTCTTCTGATTAACCCGGATGTGTTATTAATGGATGAGCCCTTTGGGGCGCTTGATGCACAGACGCGTGCCGACATGCAGCGTTTTCTTTTAAACCTATGGTCTGAATTGAACCCCACTGTGCTATTCGTGACGCATGATGTGGAGGAAGCCATTTTACTGGCCGATCGAGTGGTGGTCATGAGCCCTCGGCCTGGTCGGATTGTCGCAGATATTACGGTAACGCTGTCACGTCCTCGGAAATGGGATGCCGTGTTGAGTCGTGAGTTTGGAGATCTCCGCAAGCAAGTACTCGAAGCGTTACAACCTGCACAAACGCAGGAACGACGTTCGTCTTAATCGGGGACCAATTAGGCCAAAAGGCAGGGGGACGGTCCTCCTGTCTTTTGGTCTGCTATGGTATGCTAACCCGAGAGTCACAGAGGAGGGACTGGGGTGGAGTCAGGCCGACTGTTCGACGCCACGTTTAGGATGGTACGTGCGTTTGAACGTCTTTATCGGGAAGAGCCCGATCCTCATCACATCACGCCAACACAGTATCATGCATTGGAATTGTTGCACACGCACCAAAGCGTAACCTTGATGGATATGGCACATCGGCTAAAGGTCTCTGCTCCCACCGCTACGCGAGCGATCGACACATTGGAGCACAAAGGACTTTTGGTAAAAGATCGGGATCCGCAAGATCGGCGAATTGTTTGGTTGCGATTGTCCGTGCCCGGGGAACATCTCTTAGTCCAAGAACGTCAGCAACATATGGAGGCTTTTGAGCATTGGATGAGTCGGCTACCAGAGGAAGAACAGGGTCAGTTGTTGCGCCTTTTAGAACAATTGCTGGCAGGGGATGACGCGTGATGGATCACCTAATTGGACTACTTATCAATCCCATGGCTGGGCGCGATATTCGGCGTGTTGTGGCGGCCGCTTCCTTACAGTCCTCACCGGAGAAATTGTTAACCATCCGCCGCATTCTCGCTGGAGTGGCGGCTATGCCAGGGGTCCGAGTGGCGATGTTGTCGGACCGCGAAGGATTCGCGGAGTACGTGGCGAGTGAACTTAGCCGTGACATATCAATTGAGGTGATTGATGGGCCGGATGATGATGGAGGGGCCTTGACCACCCGAGGGGTTCGTACTTTGCAAGAAGCAGGGGCTGAGGTGATCATCGTGATCGGAGGTGACGGGACCCAGCGCAATGCAGCGGAAGCTTTTCCCGCCATTCCGCTCTTGCCCATTGCCGGGGGAACCAATAACGTGGCGTGTTGGGGTGGCGATCAAACGGCGGCTGGCTATGCGGCCGCTTTATACGACCCGTCACTTAGATCCCTTGGAGGCCGGGTGGCGGTCTAAAGTCATTCACGTGCGGATTGGGGCGCGGGAGCATCTTGCCTTAATTGACGTAGGTTTGGTGCGTCAGCCCTTTACCGGGGCGCTGGCCGTATGGCGCGAAGAAGACGTAGAAGCGGTGGTCCTGGCGGTGGCCGATCCCACACGACCGGGGTTATCAAACGTTGGCGGATTTGTTCATCCGGTCGGTGTAGAGGACGACCTAGGGCTATCACTAGATTTTACCCAAACCGGTTCGGGGACTTCCGTTCCCGCGGTCTTAGTG
>JAKADJ010000301.1 GCA_021820645.1 Bacillota bacterium | reverse complement strand
ATCAGTCGACGGCAGTCGGATTGTGGCGACGGGGATTATACAGATTGACCGTGGTGTGCGAGATAGCGAGTTGGTGTCGGCTGCCGCGGTAAATGTCCGAGGGCTTGTGGAACGTAGTACCGTCAGCGCTGGGGTAGGACCAGAAACCCAAGAACGGGTACGCCACCAATTGCACATGGTTTTAGAAGGAATTGAGGAATTGCATGAGACCGTGGAGGACATTCGTCGCCACGCGCCGTTGTCGGCGCGCTTCCGACTGGGACGGATTTTAGCCAAAGTGGTGCAAGATAAGTTTACGGATGTGCAAGAGGCATTGGCTGCGCTGTGTGGACTGGCCCAGTGGCCGTTTGGCGTTCTCAGCCCGCAAGCCCTGATGCTCATTGACCAGTTAGCGCAGAACCTTTCACCAAATATGCTCGAACAGGAGGAGAGCCTTGATCGGGTGATGGCTTTGGCAGAGACCTTGCAGCACCTGCCCGAGGTTCATCTGTGGCGCGATGGATTCCCCCTGCGGGTCGTGGCCGAGCCGTCAAGCCTCGATCATGTTAGCCGTTCCACAATTCGTGTTTTAGGAGATTTAACGGTACATGAGGCATATGGAACTCACCTTGATGTTGGCAAAAGGCTATACGTGGAAGGGAGCTTAGTGGGAGGCTTTTGTTTGGCCTTTGGTGTGTGGGCCAAGGTTGTCGGGTCAAGCTTAGGGACGGAGACCAGCGTCAAAATTCATAGCCCTTTGGGCGCTCTTGAGGCCAAAACCGTCCATCCCGGGGTGGTGATAGATGTGGCTGGTGTCCGGCAAGTGGTGTCGCGCGCATTGTTTGACGTTATTTTCGATTCGGGTGCCGTTACGGAGCCCGTAAAGGTGCAGTCGGCCCCTTAGCCGGCGGGCGGTGGGAGGGAAATCCAACGGCTACGGTCGTCAGGATTGAATGCAACAATGGCCGTTTTACCATCTAGCAGGATTTTTGACTAAGTTTCGCGAAAGGAGATCGTATATGATTTTACGGCGTGTAGTATGGACAGTGCTAGGAGTGGGTTCATTGGTTGCGATGAGTGCTCCGGCTTATGCGGACGTTGTGACTACTTCAGGACCGGGTAAGCCCATTTACGCAGAGTCTAATACAGGGAGCCCGCAAGCCACGATGCATCGGTCAGCAACCGGGGCGACCAATAAGTTTACCCACGATGGCCGCGTCTATATCTGGGACGAATAGGGTTTAACAGTATCATCGCATAACGGGAAAGGACAGGGGATGGTAGGGGTGTGCTGCTGCCATCCCCTTTAAAGAGGGGGACGCATATGAACCACTCTGGATCAGGGAGAAGTACTGCATTTGATGGTCCGGATCGGACGATTCAGATGATGGAAGAGGAGCGTCGGCGCATTGCTCGAGATTTACACGATGGACCCATTCAGACATTGGTCAATGCGAGCATGCGACTTGATGTATTAACCCGGCTGGTTACGGCCGATCCGTCGCTTGCCGAAGATGAAGTGGCACGAATTAATCGGCGGGTGGTTCATGCAATTAATGAAATGCGCCAATTAATTTTTGACTTGCAGCCGATTGCGATTGACGAGATGGGACTAGCGGCGTCGTTAGATGCGTTGGGCACGCGTATGGCCAACGATCATGGATTTGTGTGCCGTACGGAGGTAACCGATGCCATTGACCAATGGCAAATTAGTCCCTCGCGGTCCATTTGGATCTACCGTTTGGCTCAAGAGGCGTTGACCAACGTGGGCAAACACGCGGAAGCTCATACCGTACATATACAGTTGGATGGAAATGAACACGAAGCTATTTTAACTATCACCGATGATGGCAAAGGCTTTGATCCCTCGATTCCCAAACCTGGTCATTATGGGATGACGGGCATGGGGGAACGGGTGGCTTTGTTGGGAGGGCACTTGACCGTTCAGTCGGCTAGCAGTAAGGGGACGGCGATTACCATTCGCATTCCGATGGGGCCCCATGACGAACGTTGAACGAATACGGGAACGCGGTGATCGGTTATATGCCCAAGGCTGGCTAGAGGCAGCTGCCGAAAGTTGGCGAGTGGCGCTGAGCGAATCATTCGATCCGGTCATTCAAGCGCGTTTGCACGACAATATTGGCAAAGTGTGGGCTCGGCGGGGAAATGCCCAAAAAGCTCTCTTACATTTCTCCCAAGCCGAACGATTATTAGATCCCGAAAGCAACCGAGAATTATGGCTTTTGATTGCTATGCATAACGGGATGGCGATGTCCCAAACGGGAGATGTAGACCGCGCCTATCGTGCGATGCAAAGCCTATTGGAACCCGCGCAATATACCAGCGCGCCTCGACGCGCGATGATTTATGCCAATATGGGAGCCATCCAAATGGATAATGAGCTTTTTGCCCAAGCTTATGACACCTTGTATCAGGCACTTGGCATGCTAGAGGGCTTACCGCAGAAAGACGATTATGGCTATGCTATATATACTAATTTAGGCGTTTGCCTCATTGAACGGGGAGAGTATGCCAAAGCCGAAGCAATCCTTGAACAAGCCTTAGCCTTGCGCCATGGCATTGGAGTGCACACCCTTACCGAATTGACTCGCTTATATGTGTTGACCGGGCGAATTGACCAAAGCGTTGAATTTGGACGTGAAGTGATGAGTGGCATATGGGATTCCTTAATAGCCTTTGATAAGGAAGAACTGGCCCATGTGAGCGCCTTGCTTGGGCGCATGGCCTTTTTGGGACGGGATCGCGCGCTCGCCTTACGGCTTGTGGAACGCTCGCAATCTCTCTTTGGCCAATTGGGCCAATGGCGGTCCTGGCGGCATATTCAACGGATTGTAGTCCAATTGGAAGATCATCCCTTGCCGAAAGCCTCGGTTCCCGAGGAGGCCATGGTCGAAGTGCGCCGATTTGCTGATTTGATGGAACTGATGTTAGCTCAAGACCTCGTATTATCAGCAGCCTGGGAGGTAGCCGATCTGCGCAACCAGGTGGCGCAGTCCATCGCCGGGCGGTTAGGCTGGGACGAGACCCGCACCTCTCAATTGGGGTATGTATGCCGGTTGGCGGATTATGGACTCACTGCCATCGACCCGGATGTTGTGCATGCGCCGCGTCGTTCCGAGGCGAGTTGGGAGCGGTATCAGCAACATCCCGGGTTAAGTGTGCGTCTTTTGAGTGACATACGGTTGGATGCATCGATCTTAACCGCCGTAGGAGATCACCATGAGCAACCCAATGGACAAGGTTTTCCGCGAGGCAAGAAAGGCGCTGACATATCGCCTTTAGCCTTAGTCTATGCTGTGGCCGACCAATATGCTGGGCGCGTATTGGCCCAAGGAATGTCTCATACTGCCGCCTTATTGGCGATCCGAGGACAGGCTGGCAACGTGTTGCAAGGTGACTTGGTGGATCACCTTGAGCAAATGTTCTATGAGGCGGCACAAAGCTAGATGTCGCAGTCTCCTGGTACGGTCCGAGGCGACAAAGGTGTTGACCGGCTATTTGTCAACATCACAAGTCATGTCCCCAATTCGATTGGTTCATGTCATTATGTTGCTGTGGTAGTAGTCGATTAGGCGCAATGGGACGAGCGCCGTGACCGATTACTCGGGGACAGAATGACTCGTGTTGCCCATTTTGCGTAGTTTCTGTGCCCGTTTATCAGTCACACTCATCCTACCCAAGAGGGCCTTCTTAGCGGTCTTTGTGACCGCTGTCAGACGGAAGGACTGGGGTTAAAACTGTAGGGGGGAGGGCAACTTCCCTGACTACGCCATCCACGCATTCGACT
>JAKADJ010000300.1 GCA_021820645.1 Bacillota bacterium | reverse complement strand
ATTCGCGTATAGATTTCCTCACGAAATGCGGGGGCCTGCAATTCGGTGATGCCCATCCGTTCTTCCACCGAACGCAAGAGAGCCTGATCGTAACGTCCACTAGCACCGTGGCGCACCGACAAGACTAGATTATCGAGGTAGTTGTGATAGAGATTGGCCAATTCGTCGCTCCAATCATGGGCAAAGGCCTCGAGGACTTCCTCCTCGACCTTGCGGTCATACCACTCCCGTGCCATCGCCACCCACTCCAATACCCTGGAGCGCTCCGCCTTATCCATAAAGGGATCCCGCCAAATCCCCTCCTCAATGCTGGCCAAGACGTCGCCAGCATCAATGCAGTCGCGTTCCCCGTCGGCCGTCAAGGCGGCCAAGCGATTGAGCATGAAGCGCGGGTCAAGCCCCGATAGCCCTTCCCCACTTTGCCATCCTTCGCGACGCGCGGCGCGATATTTTTCTTCGTCCGTCTTCTCGACGTACAAGTGAAATCGACTGAGCCGGTCGCCACCCGGCTTGGGTGACTCCTCGATACGAGAAAGAATCGAAACCGCCGCCGCCGTTTCCAACGCCAACGGGGCGACATGGAGGCGATTCGTCAAATGGGGTTGGAGAAGCTTTTGATAGATTTGCACCTCGGCACTGGGATCCATGTTGTATGGGACAGGAAGAACAAAGATCCGCGAGATGAGCGCCTCATTGCGGGGATTTTGCAGGAAGCTCTTGTACTCGTGCTCGTTGGTGTGGCCTATAATCACCTCGTCGGCTGAAATCAGTTCATAGCGCCCGGTCTTGAAGTTCCCCTCCTGACTCAAAGATAACAGGTGGTAGAGAAACTTCTCATCGAGCTTCAACATTTCCTGGAACTCCATGAGTCCGCGATTCGCGATGTTTAACTCCCCATCGAAGCGAAAAGCCCTGGGATCCGATTCACTGCCGTATTGGGAAATGGCGTGAAAGTCCACCGAACCGGTCAGCTCACTAATGTCTTGACTTTTCGGATCCGACGGTGCGTACGTCCCAATGCCGACGCGGCGCGCCTCGGAAAGCAGAACACGTTCCACCATCATATCGTGCACCCGCCCTTGGTACACCCGTTCCAGCTGATACCGGCACCAGGGGCAGAGTTCCCCCTCAATGGCCACCCCCAATCGCTCACTCACCCGAGGCCGGAGACTCTCCGGGACCAAGTGCAGCGGATCTTCGTGCATGGGACAACCTTGGATCCCATAAAGGGCGCCGGCGTCCGTCCGACAAAAGGCCTCCAGACCCCGCTTTAAAAGCCAGACCAGCGTAGACTTCCCCCCACTCACGGGACCGACCAACAGCAAGATGCGTTTTTTCACATCGAAGCCTAGGGCGCTCGGGCGAAGATAGTCCTCCACCAGCGTTCGAATCGTCTCATCCATGCCAAATAAGTGATGGGAAAAGAAGGGGTAGTGGCCCTCTTGGTCCCGATTGCCTGCGGTTAAAATCATCCGATAGAGACGACGGTGAGCCGAGTCGGCAATCTCCGGAGTGGCTTGAACCTGATCGAGATATTGTTGAAAAGTGCCTGTCCAGGGGGTTGGTTCGGGAATATTAAACAGAGCACTCAATGCGTCAGCCATGAGGTTCCTCCTTATATCAAGGCGTCATCACTCTCCTTGTATTTTCTCCAGATTTTCCCACCCTAACCCCGGCCGCTCTTTTTTTTCATGAAATAGAGGAGCACCAGCGTAACGACCAGCATGAGAGCGAGCGAATACCAATACCCGAAACTCCATTTGAGCTCGGGGATCTTAAAATTCATGCCATAGATGGAGGCGATGGTGGTCGCTGGCAAGGCAAGCACAGAAATGATGGTCAAAAAGCGCATCACCTTGTTGATCTCATTGGACTGTAAGGAGGTATAGGCCTCCACCATCTCCGCCAATCCGTCCCGAATCTGCTCCACTTCCGAAACGACCTCATCCAAGAGATAGGCGACGTCCTGCATGTAAGGTCGGTTTTTCTTGCGGACATAGGGAAAATGGCTTGACTTTAAGAGCTCGAAGATAGAGCCTTCCGGATCCAGCATGTGTTTGGCCCGCATCGTTTGTTTTCTTAATTGAAGAATCTTGGGAGCCAAATTGCGGTACGGGTGTTTCAACAACAAGCGGTGCAGCTCTTCGAACTCCCCATCCAGGGTATTGGCCACGCGGCGCAAAGCCACCACATGACCGGAAAGCACCTGATAGAGAGCAAAATCCACCCCTTCATCCATCATTTGGTTCTCTCGGATGTATCCAAAGGCGTGATCGACCACCGGGGATTGATCCGCTAAATGAGCCGTCACTAAAAAATGCTGACCGATAATGAAGCTTAAGTGATGCAAGGGATCCTCGGGATGTAGCGGGATAAGCGCCAGCATAAAACTGATGGCGTCGTCCTCCACTAAGAGACTGGGCCGTCTGTCCTCGCCGTGCAGTAAATGTTCAATCACCTTGGGATGGGCCTGATAGAGGTGATTCACAATCTCTTTCACATGCCCCTGATCCTCAGGACCCATGTCGACCCAGAGGTCGTCCGACTGTTCAGGCCAAGTATTCGACCACTCCGTCTTCTTGTTGCGACTATATAAGAACCGTGCCACGACCACGCCTCCTTCAACGATACCCTTCCCTCCCCCATGATCGCCCATACGCGTAAGCGAGCTCATAACTGGTAAGACTAGGGCAGAGTAGAAGGAGGTCATTATGTCCGCATCAACACCGCCTATCAATTGGGCCCCGATGATTGTCGGCTTCCTGGCCGGCTTTGTCTCACGCATCCTCTATTTGAAATCAGGACGGAGCCATTACCCCGGCTACCCATCCGGATACATCTCACAAGTGGCCATGGCCATCATTGCGGCCATGATTGGCTCCAGCATTATCGTCGCTTTGATCGGCAAGCAATTTACGGCCGCCACCTTCTTAACCTTGGCCGCCACCCAATTTCGTGATATCCGCAGCACCGAGCGAAGCACTCTCGAACAAGAAGAAAAACTCATTCTGGTGCCGCGGGGCGCGGGGTACATTGAAGGCATCGCCATCACCTATGAAGCCCGGAACTTCCTGGCCATGCTGGTCGCCTTGGCCACCTCTCTGGTCGCGGAGTGGATCTGGTTGGCCGGCGTGATCGCAGGGATCATCTTTATCGTGATTGGCGAAAAGTTGATGTCTGGACCCAACCTAGGCAAGCTAGTCGACGTTCAACCGGCGGAGGTCAAATTTGAGAAAGGTACCCTCTTGTACGCCGGACCCGTCATGATGATGGAGGTGGGTTTGGCCGACTCGCGCGAGCGCTATCGCAAGGAAGGCTTGGGCGTGGTGCTGACGCCCAAAAACCCACGAGGCGAAGCAGCGCTGTGGAATGTGGCGCAACGGCAGGCCATTGCCCATGAGGCGGCTTCCGCGGTGGGCGTGCAAAAGGATGTGGGCTACCCTGAACAAGGCACTCTCTGCCGGATGGCCATGCCCGCCGGCACCGGGCAAGCGGCGCTCACCATCATCCCCGTGGAGCGTGACATGGAGAAATTAATCCAGGCCATCAAAAAGGTCCCGGTCTTGGAATCCGGCAAGTGGTCCCGCATGCACAATACCAAGAATCGCCAAGAGCAGAAGGAGGAAACCCATGGCTGATGCGCCGACTCCTAAAATGTTTGCCATTATCACCTGCGACAAGAACGTGGTCACCTCGGGCGGCATGGCCCCGGTCTTTGTTGCTCCCAACGAAATTGAGCGCGACCGGGTGGCCATGTGGATTTGCCGCATTACCAATGCCACCGTCCA
>JAKADJ010000299.1 GCA_021820645.1 Bacillota bacterium | reverse complement strand
ACTAATCCCCAGCCCGCTGCCCCAAAGGTGCGCGACGCGATGAGGGGCCCGAGGACGCGCCACGCCCCCATTTCTACAGGGTTCATCACCGTGAAGGCCGCGGTAATGGACCAAATCCAGGGTTGGCGTACAAAATAGGCCCATCCTTCTCGCATCTGACGGATCAGCGATTCCTGTGACGCCGCCGGGTGGGACGGCGTACGTACATGAGCCAGGCAAGCGGCCGCAAGAAAGAAACTGAGGGCATCCAAGGCAATGGCCCAGCCGCCACCGACCGTCGCAGCCAGAACTCCGGCCGCCGCCGGCCCCACGATTTTGGCCGTGCTCCGCGAGGCACTGATATAGGCATTGGCCCTCGAGATATCGTCACGGGCAACCAACTGCGGGATAATGCCCCGGGTTGCGGGAGCGGTGAACGCTCCAATAATGCCATTCATGACAGCCAAGGGGAACATTCCGTATGGATTGGCCCCGGTGAGCACGATGGCTGCAATGCCAGCTTGGGTGCAGCCGGCCCCCACGCTGGCCCACTGAATGAGTCGATCCCGACGATACCGATCCGCGACACTGCCGCCAATCAACAGCACGATGACGTTCGGGAGGATTTCGGCGGCCATGATGTACCCGAGCAACGCTTGTCCATGACGGGCTTGAAGAATGGCGAATGCTAGGGCCACCGGCGTCATCCCGCTGCCGAATAACGATACGGTGTGTCCCACAAAGTACCAGCGGAACTGCAGACGCGCGAGGACGCCTGTTGTCCAGAGCGCTTTCATGACGGTACCTAACCTCTTTTATGTGGATTCCCGGCCGGGTTCGGTGATCGTAAGGGAATTTTGGCCAAAAGAGTAGACTTATATTTTGTGCAGGGGTACACTAAAAATTGAGAGGCGGGGGGCGAAGGCCCTTGCTTTGCTGAGCCAAATATTAGTTTCATAATCTGCTCATAGAGAGCGGATTTTTTATTGGAGAGGTTGGCGCCGTACCGACGCGCACAAGAAACCGGGCACGCAACGGCGCCCTAGCCCCCGAGAGTGGGGCATTTTCCGACACAACAGAAGTTGACACCGGACAGACCCCTCAGATAGCTCGACGATTCTCATGACCAACTTGCTCCAAGCTCACGCCTGATCAGGAAAAGTATCATCAGAGCGACGCTGCAGTAATAAAACACGGTTAACTTTATGCAGCACCATGCCTACAACCAGTTTATTAATCCCGAGTATTCGGATCTTGTTATTGATCGCTCATTCTGAAGTGCTTGCGTCATGCAGAGGCGAACTCGGATTATGTGATTGATTTGGCCGACGTGACGAATTCGATGAGAGCAATTCTTAAGGGATTAACGGGCCGCGAGGGAGCTACCTAACATAATTTTCTGATATAGTCACAAACGGAGACCCCATGGGTGGGTTCCGGCTCGACGATATAAGTTGGTCATGAGAGAAGGCAAAACCGTATGAACGAGGATCAAAGAGAAATCTTGCTCGCAATGGAAGAATCGTTCGAAGAAGTGGAATATTTTTGGGTCAAAGTTTAGGCCATTACCATGACCCCAAAAAGTTTCGGTTCAACGTTCATGCATTGCTTCAAGCGTTAAGAAATTTCACATTCCGCCTTCAGTCATTGAAGGATTCCGTGCCGGGATTTTCCGATTGGTATCAGCCTTGGCAAGAATACATGAAGCAAAGCGAGGTCATGCAATGGCTAAATAATGCGCGGCTTAATGTGGTTAATAAAAAGGGGCTGGCATCAAAAAGTCAAGCCTTGATTCGGGTAATCAATTCGTATGACACCCCCGTAACTGCCCTTATGGAACTTCCTCCGGGCCTGACCAATGAACGCTTATTGGTCCAAGTTCTTGCAAAGGTCAAAACGGACCTGGGCGAGCGTGGAATTGTAGAGATCACCCGTCGTTGGGTCTTGCCGACCCGCCCTGACCTCGAAATTTTCGGGGGAACATCGGAGTGCATCAGAGTCTTATTTGCTCTCAAGCACAATTTTGAAGATCTGTTGCAAGAAGGCGATAGCGCCGCCCCAGCAGATATAGTGTTGGCTACCCAAATGGATCCCCGATGGTGTGTTCCACTTGAGAATCTAACTACAAGGCTCCATGTGCCTTCCGGCCGCACATTGCGGCACGAACAAATACTTCTCAAGGTCGATGAGGCGCGGACCGACGAGGCGAGGGAACGCTACGGTATGGATGATGCCCCTAGTCAAACGCCGGCCGATGCTCTGGAGTTTGCAGAGCGGCTTCTGCCGGTGGCTCGACGGGTGTTGAGCCGTGATGGCCGTCATATCCCGATGCTCTGGACCCATGGGGCGGAAGGCTGGGAACTGCGTGCAACGAACTTTGATGATGCGGAAGAAAAATGGGCCTTCTGGCTTCGACAGGCTGAGGCTGTGGGAGGCAAGGTAGACGCTCTCGTTTTTATATCTGAGGTGTGGATCGGCTCGATCGTGAAAGGAATGAGTGGCGTTTCGCCGTCGGAATCTCCAAACCGGCGCGAGGCGTTGCAAATCTATGCCGAAACTCGGGACGGTCGTTGTGTAGGCCTTATAGTGCCGTTCCACCATGAGGGAAACGAAATTGCGTTTGAAGACATGTTCCGGGATGACAGCAAGGCATGGTTCACACAATCCTTTAGAGACATTTGGTCTCGAGCAAAAAGCTCAAAATCGAAATAGGGCGGCATCAAAAAACCGTCCAAGCAAAAAGGCTATCGAATTGAAGAACCGAAGACGTAATCGCCGTTCATAGGCTGAGGGACCACGTTTGGATGGAACGGGCTAATTCCTCCGCCATACCTGTTGTGTTACGGATGCCCGGTCCAGTGACATCCTGAGGCGCATTCCCGAAGGTTCCGGTCACGACAGCAACAACTGGGCGGTAATGTTTGGGCCTTCCGTCGCAATCCATGCTTCGGCACGCGGCATCTTGCTCCCACTCTGCTCCCAAAGAGCTATCGTTACGCCTTTGAGGACTTGGCGGTCGAGGAAATTCATGCGAGCGCATGGGATCAGAATGTGAATTCCTGCCGGTCCATGGAACGCGCAGGATTCGAATTGGTGGAAGTCGCGGCACGTTTTAATCCCAAGTATGGGGTAGACTTAAACGAACAGCACTATGTTTTAACGCGCGAAGCGTGGCGACGGCTACTATCGTAACGTCAAGGTAACGGTGGCATGAGAACGGCCGATTGGTCGACATCGTTAGCCATGACGACACGGGGGCGTAAACGCATCAACGTTATAGGGGCGGGGTAGACTGCCGCCGTGATGTCGAACGACTCGGATGGACACCGACGACTAGATCTTGCGATAATGAAATTTATAAGAAGGGAGCGGTAGCCATGAGCTCGAAGGACGAATTGCGACGCTTAATTGACCACATGGACGACCGGTGGGTCGATGATGTGGTGGATTATGTCCGATGGCTCCAGCAAGACACGGACACGCTAACGCCCGACGAGTGGCAACGGGTCCAACAAGGTCAGCGGCAGATTGCCCAGGGCGATCGTGTCAACCTCAAGGATTGGCGCCGCCAACACGATGTATGAAATCATCCTCTCGCGGCAAGCGGCACGGTATTTGGAACGTCTGGATCGGACTGCCCAGCAACGAATTATCGACCGTTTAGAACAACTGGCCAAAAATCCCCGTGATCTGTTCACAAAACCCCTCACGAATGCCGAAGGCCTGCGATCGAGCCGGGTGGGCACTTGGCGTATCGTCTATCGCATCGATGAGCCACTGCATGAGGTTCAGGTCAGCGACATTGCCCCACGCGGCG